>CAKZPX010000164.1 GCA_937139435.1 uncultured bacterium | reverse complement strand
GACGTCTTGCCATTGCCCGAAAAGAACCAGCCACCCCGGAACGGAACATATTAATCGCCGCCCTGGAAAAACTGGTTGATACCCTTGCCCGTGGTTTTGTTCCCCCGAGACTCAACGACGAGGAACAGCGAGCGGCAAAAGAGTTTAACCTCTTTATCCTGAAGCCGGTTGTCTATGCAATTAATTGCTCGGATACGGAACCGGTTGATACCGGTAAGTTTCCCCGCCTTATTCGCTGCACCAACCTCCTCTTTTCCGCAGCACTGGAAGAGGCGATCGCTGAACTCCCGCAGGCAGACAGGATTGAACTCCGCCAGAGCCTCAACCTTTCGCCTGAAGGTCCAGAAGGTATCGTCCGCCACTGTTTTACCTCTCTTAACCTCATCCGGTTTTATACGGTAAAAGGTGCTGAATCCCGTGCCTGGTCAGCTCCGCTGGGTACCACTGCCGGTGAGGCGGCATTCATGATCCATACCGATATCGGCAAGGGCTTTATCAAGGCGGAAGTGGTCGCCAGTGAAGACCTCATCGCCTGCGGTGGCTTCCGGGAGGCACACGAGGCGGGCAAGGTCAAAATTGAAGGTAAAAGTTATCAGATCCAGGACGGTGATGTCCTGTTGGTCCGATTTAAATAAAAAGGAGGAAAAGTTGAAAAACTACGAATTGACACTAATCATTGACCCCAACAACAATGAAAAAGACATCCAGCGGTTACAGGAAGAACTCAGTAATCTCCTGAAAACCCATGGTGCTGCGACAATATGGGATATCCGGGCAGAACGGCGCACTTTTGCCTATCCAATCCGCAAACACCGGGAGGGAACATATCTCTTCATTCGCTTTCAGGCACCACCGGATCTGCCGGAAAAAGTCCGGCAGGATTTAAGACACCGGGAAGAAATAATGCGTCTGGCATTCTTCGCCCTTCCCCACACACCGGCAACCGCTTCCTCTGTCTCCACTGTAAACGGGACCACGGCACAATCCGGTGAAGATACAACCTCATCTGAAGGAGCGAAACATGAATGAAAAACAGCCGACATCGACGAGTAATCTCCGGCTCGGTTATCTCAACAGCGTAATACTACTCGGTCGCCTCACCGCTGACCCGGATTTACGCTACACTCCGAGAGGAGTTCCGGTCTGCTCCTTTCGTATTGCGGTCAACCGCCGGCTCCTTGATAAGGAAAGCAACGAATGGCGGGATGAGACCTATTTCTTCACAGTAAATACATTCGCCCAGACTGCGGAACGGATAGGCGAAAGGCTGAAAAAAGGTTCAGCCGTGCTTATTCAGGGTGAACTGCGCAGCCGGAGCTGGGAAACCCCGACCGGTGAAAAACGGGTGGCGGTGGAGATATTCGGAAGAAGCGTCCAGCTACTGGACCGCTCCATACCGATAGAGACATCAGAACCAGAACCACCGACTGACGAAGAACCGGATATCCCGAAAGACCAGCTTGATGATATCCCGTTTTGATGCCGGAGGATTTTATTTACGCAAAAATTGACAAAGGGTATTAATTCTGGTATAAAGGTTGTTACGATGAAGATATCGCTTTTGAAAAAAGGTGAAGTTAAAACTGGTGAATGGTATCTGATTGATGCCAACGGTCAGGTGCTCGGGCGTCTTGCCACCCGCATTGCCCGATTGCTGATGGGCAAACATCGCCCAGGCTATACCCCGCATGTTGATGCTGACGACCACGTCGTCGTGATAAACGCTGCCGGGATCAAGGTAACCGGTAACAAAATGGACGAAAAAATCTACTACCGCCATTCCACCCGACCCGGTGGACTACAACAGCGCACTTACCGCGAGACGGTAGCAAAATTCCCTACCCGTCCTCTGCGGCTGGCGGTTCTGCGCATGTTACCGAAAAATCGCCTGCAGGCAAAGCGCATCCGAAGACTTCATATCTATACCGGACCGGCGCACCCGCACCTGGCACAGAATCCAATACCGATAACCATTAAATAAGATATGGAATCAATATACTTTGCAACTGGTTCAAGAAAGACCGCTACCGCCAAGGTCTGGCTTGTTAAAGGAACGAATGAACTAACCGTTAATGACCGCCCGCTGGATGGCTATTTTGGACGGGAAGACCTGGTTAAAACCGCAATCGCACCGCTTGAAGTCTCCGGCACCCGCGGGATGTTCGGGCTGAGATGCGTGGTCAGCGGTGGTGGTTTATCAGCTCAGGCCGGGGCGGTCTCCCTGGGTGTTGCCCGGGCACTCCTGCTCTATAATCATGACCTACGCGCCCAGCTCAAGGCGGCGGCACTCCTTAAACGCGACCCGAGAGAAAAAGAAAGAATGAAGTATGGATTAGCAAAAAGAAGGAAGCGTTTCCAGTGGACCAAACGTTAACGATCAAACAGTTACTTGAAGCCGGGTTACACTTTGGTCATCACTCCCGGCGTTGGAACCCGAAGATGAAACAATTTATCTTCGGGAAAAGAAATGGCATTTTCATTATCGACCTGGAAAAGACCCTGGAAAGGTTACGCATCGCTTACGACGTCCTGCGTTCGGTCACCGAATCCGGTAAAGAAGTCGTATTTGTCGGAACCAAACCCCAGGCAAGACCAATAATTGAAGAAGAGGCAAAGCGCTGTGGCTGCTGTTATGTTACCGTTCGCTGGGTAGGAGGCATCCTGACTAACTTTGATGTTATCGCCACCCGTATCAGTCGGCTGGCAAAACTGGAACAGCTGATCAATCAACCCCAGCCCGCCACCACGAAAAAAGAGACAATGCGTCTCCAGCACGAGTATCGGAAACTGGCAAAGTTGTTCTCCGGTCTGCAACAACTCGACCATTTACCCGGCGCGATATTTGTTGTTGACCCGGTGCGGGAGGCAACCGCTGTTGCCGAAGCCCGGCGGATGAAAGTCCCGGTCATCGCCCTGATTGATACCAACGGCGACCCGCAAAAGGTTGATTACCCGGTCCCGGGTAACGATGACGCCCTCCGCTCAATAAGACTGGTCACCAGCGTGCTGGCAAATGCGGTAATGGAAGGGAAGAAACAGTTTGATACCGAGGTTATGAGCGCAGAAACCCAATCAGAGGAGAAGTAAGGATGAGTGAAATTATGGATAAGGTTGTAGAACTCCGCCGCCGAACCGGTGCCGGAGTGATGGACTGCAAAACAGCCCTGGAAGAAGCAAAGGGAAACATTGACCAGGCGATTGAAATCCTCCGCAAAAGAGGAATTGCCAGGGCAGCAAAAAAAGCCGAAAGACCAACCGCGGCTGGCGTTGTTGATGCCTATATTCATCCAGGTGAAAGACTGGGCGTGCTGATTGAGGTGGACACCGAAACCGATTTCGTCGCCCGGAATCAGGGGTTTCGACGGTTCGTTCGTGATATCGCCATGCACATTGCCGCCTGCGACCCCATCGCCATTGACCGCAACGGTATCCCGGCAGAGACGATTGAACGGGAACGGCGCATCTATCAAGAACAGGCAGCCCAGTCCGGAAAACCGGCAGCGGTGGTGGAAAAAATTGTTCAGGGAAAACTGGAAAAATTTTACGCCGAAGTCTGCCTGTTAGAACAGCAGTTTGTTAAGGCACCAGAAAAGACCGTCGGCGACTACCTTAAAGAAAACATCGCCAAATTCGGCGAGAATATCGTTATCAGGCGTTACGCCCGGTTTAAACTGGGTGAGTAAAAAAAACTACCAGCGCGTCCTGCTTAAATTCTCCGGTGAATTCTTTCAGAATGATACTGTTCTTACCCTTATCACCAACCAGATTGTTCAACTCCGGCAAAAGAGAATTAAACTGGCGGTGGTGATCGGCGGGGGGAACATCATTCGGGGACGAACCGCCCAGAAATTTACCCCCACAGCCGCTGACCATGCCGGGATGCTGGCAACCGTTATCAACGGAATTGTGCTTACTGACATCTTACAACAAAGCATCACGGTATGTCATCTCGCCGCCTTTCCGGTGGGAAACCTTGTCCCGGCCTACACCGTTGACCGCGCACAGCAGGCATTAAAGGAAAATAAAATCGTCGTCCTTTCTGGCGGCACCGGTAACCCGTTCTTCTCCACCGACTCCGCTGCCGCTTTAAGGGCAATTGAACTGAAAATGGATATCATACTCAAAGGGACCAAGGTGCCCGGGGTGTTTTCGGCTGACCCGAAAAAATACCCTGACGCCCGGTTCTATCCACAACTTAGTTATCAAAAGGCGCTTACCGAGGGGCTGGAGATTATGGACCGAACAGCATTTGCTCTGTGTCAACAGCATCGCATCCCTATCATCGTGTTTGACATTACCCAGCCAGATGCTATCCTAAAAATAATCGGTGGTAAAAAAATCGGGAGTTGTATATGTTAGAGAAATTATATAATGAATGTCGCACCAAGATGAACAAAACGATTGAGGTGCTATCCGGGGAATTTGCCCGAATTCGCACCTCCCGCGCCAACCCGGCAATCCTGGAAGGAATCAAGGTCAACTATTACGACACCCCCACACCATTACGCCAGGTGGCTAACATATCTGTGCCGGAACCCAGACAGCTCGTTGTCCAGCCCTGGGACCGCACCATTCTCCCAGAGATTGAAAAGGCAATTCTTAAAGCAGAACTGGGATTAACACCCAGGGTTGAAGCCAACCTGGTTCGCATCCCGATCCCGCCTTTGAGCGAGGAACGACGCCGGGAACTGGTAAAACTGTGTGCCAAATTAGCCGAGGATGCCCGGGTAGCAATCCGGGCGGTTCGCCGGGACGTCATTGAAGAGGCAAAAAAACTTGAAAAAGAGAAAAAGATATCCGAAGATGACGCTAAACTGGCACAGAAAAAGGTTCAGGAAATAACTGACGAGTTCATAAAGAAAGTCGACGAACTGTTTGAAAAAAAGCAGGCAGAGATCATGGAGAGGTAACGGTGCTGACACCGGTACCTTTCTTGCTGTGAAACAAAATATCGTCCCGCTTCTTCCTGGGGGCGAACGATGTTAACAATAAAAATGGCTCCAGCAGCAAACGGGTCTTTTTATTTCTTTCGGTAAGGGAAAGGGAAACCGCAGATGAAATCCCGAGCCCGATTGTCCCCCCCGCAACATATTGCCATCATCATGGATGGCAACGGACGCTGGGCAAGAATCCGGGGACTGCCACGTTCTTTCGGACATCGCCAGGGAGTAAAGGCATTGCGCCGGGTGGTGGAGACCTGTGGCGAGATCGGAGTGAAATTCTTAACCGTCTTCACCTTTTCCACTGAAAACTGGCAGCGCCCACAAAAGGAAATTGATAACCTTATGAAACTTCTCGCTCGGGCTGTGGACGAACAGCGCGCCGACCTGATGAAAAACAATGTCCGGGTGCGGGTAATCGGTAGATTACACCAAGTTCCGGCACCGGTGCGCAACAAACTCGCCGAACTTATCAGCGATACAAAAGAAAATACCGGATTAACCCTTACTCTGGCGATAAATTACGGTGGACGGGCTGAAATCGTTGACGCCTGTCAGCAGGCACTGAGGCTCCAGGAGAAGAAGGCTCTCAACCCGCCGGAATTAACCGAAGAAAAATTTGCCTCGCTGCTCTATGACCCCGAGCTGCCGGATGTTGACCTGTTAATACGAACAGGTGGTGAGCATCGCATCTCCAACTATCTTCTCTGGCAGCTCAGTTATGCCGAACTCTACTTCACCGGAACCCTCTGGCCGGACTTCGGACGCAATCACCTCCTTAACGCCATTGCGGACTTTGCTAAACGACAGCGCCGCTTCGGTCGTGTCATTGAAGAATAGCCTTGCCGGTCGCATAGTTATCGGCACCGCCCTTGCCCTGGCGGTCACCGCAATAATTCTTTTTACCCGGCAGGAGATAGTAACCCTGCTCGTTGCCCTCTGGATACTGTTGGCCACATCGGAATTCCTGCAACTCCTGCGCCGGGTAGAGATAAACCTTAACTCCGGGCTGGTTATTGCCCTCAACCTTGCCACGGTGCTCGCCGCCCATTTTAACTGGCTACCCATCTTCCTTATCATCCCGATTGGCATCATCTTTATCTCTGCCATCACCCATCGCCCTGCCCTGCCCCGAATCCCTGTTTACAGCACCTTCCTTCTTATCTACCTCGGCTTTCTTCCCAGCCATCTTATCCTGCTCAGTAACCTTGTCCGGCAGAACGGTCTCTCCCGCTGGCTCATCCTCTTTCCCCTCCTTCTCACCTGGACAAACGACACCGCCGCCTATGCGCTGGGCAGACTGCTCGGACGCCATAAACTTTCCCCGGCGCTCAGCCCTAACAAAACCCTGGAGGGTTTTATCTTCGGACTGCTCGCCTCTGCCCTGCTTACCGCACTCGGGCTAAAAAGACTGCAACCATTCTCCAGCCATCCCTGGTGGTGGCTGGGTTTAATCGGCATCGGATTAGGAGCCATCGCCCAGGCGGGCGACCTGTTTGAATCCCTGTT
>CAKZPX010000163.1 GCA_937139435.1 uncultured bacterium | reverse complement strand
TATTAGTAAGCCCAAAGCGGTTTCATTCAAATATGTCGAGAAGCGGGACGGTAAAATTGAAGAATTCCGTAAAGAGAAGATTACCCAGGCGATTTTCAAAGCCGCCCGAAGTGTTGGTGGCGAAGACCTCACACTGGCGGAAAAATTAGCGAATCAGGTTGGTCAATATCTTTTCGACCAGAAAGGTGAGCATATTCCAAAGGTCGAAGAAATTCAAGATGCGGTGGAAAAAATATTAATTGAACATGGCCATGCCCAGACCGCCAAATCCTATATCCTCCATCGGGAAAAAAGGGCGCAGGCGCGACGCCGGCATGCAATGGCACTGAAACCCCGTGTGGGGTTAAACCGTGATACAACCGAGTTTGCCCTTTTTGTTCGCTCTTCGGATGATACCATCCGGCAATGGGACAGAAACCGTATCAGCCGTGCCTTGATTCGTGAGGCAAAATTGGTGGCAGAAGAAGCAGAGGAGATCGCCCGCGAGGTGGAAGAGATTATTATCAATGCTGGAGTGAAACGCATCACCTCCAGCCTGGTGCGCGAACTTGTTAACGCCAAACTGATTGAACGGGGTTTGGAAGAGTATCGCCGTCGTCACACCCGGTTAGGTGTTCCGCTCGCTGATGTGGAAAATCTCATCCTCTATAAAAACCGGGAAAATGCTAACACCCCGCATAATCCAGAAGCAACCAACATGACCCTTGCCGAATGGACACTGAAGCAGTTTGCCCTCAGTTCGGTCTTTGACTCCGATATCGCCGATGCCCATACCTGGGGTGATATCCACCTGCACGACCTTGGCTTTATTAACCGACCCTACTGCTCCGGTCAATCCCTGGAATATGTAAAAAAGTTCGGTTTGAATTTACCCAATGCCCTGTCAATGGCAAAGCCTGCCAAGCATCCCGAGACACTTCTCGCCCATATGGTTAAGTTCTCCGCTGCCCTGCAGGGGCATTTTGCCGGTGCCATCGGCTGGGATGCGGTCAATATCTTTTTCGCCCCGTTCCTTGTTGGTGTAAGTGAAAGGGAAATCCATCAACTTGCCCAGATGCTTGTTTTTGAATACTCGCAGCAGAATGTTGCCCGGGGCGGGCAGGCGATATTCTCCGACATCAACCTCTACTGGGAGATTCCACCCCATTTTGCCGATGTGGAGGCGATTGGTCCAGGAGGCACCTACACCGGGAAAAAATACGGTGAATACCTTACCGAGGCGCAGCGATTTGTAAAAGCAATATTTGATGTTTATTATGAAGGTGATGGTTCCGGACGACCCTTCTTCTTTCCCAAACCACTCGTTCACCTGACCGACAACTTTTTCAAAACACCCCGGGCGATAGATTTTCTCTATCAGATTGCTGATGTCGCTGCGGAAAAGGGCAACACCTATTTTGTGTTTGACCGGGGCAAAACTGCCAAGGTGAGCGAATGCTGTCGTCTCAGTTTCCGGCTTGATGAGAATGACCTGAAAGATGCCCAGACACCATGGAAAATGCGCTACTGTGCCCTGCAGAATGTCACAATCAACCTTCCCCGTGTCGCCTATCTTGCCAATCATGACGATGCCACTTTGTTCAAACTGCTCGGTGAACGGCTGGAAATGGTCGCCCGTGCCCATCTGGAGAAAAGAACCTTTATCCAGAAACTGCTCGCCCTAAAATCCGAGGGACCATTGGCACTTCTGACAATGGCGCCTGACGGTGAACCCTATCTCCGGCTGCACCGCGTTACCTACCTTGTTGGCATTCTCGGGCTGAACGAGATGGTCCAGTACCACCTCGGACAGGAGATGCACGAAAGCGAGCAGGCGCTCCGCTTCGGCTTAAAGGTTATCGCCTTTCTCAATCTCAAATGTCAGGAGCTTGCCCAGGAGCACAACATCCGTCTGGTTTTGGAGCAGACCCCCGCCGAGTCAACCGCCTACCGGCTGGCAAAACTTGACCTAGAACTCTTCCCGCAGATGGCGCAACAGGTGGTCAAGGGTGATATCGCCCGTGATTCGGTCTACTACACCAACTCCACTTATCTCAATATCGGTGTTCCGATAGACCCGATTGACCGGGTTTATCTGGAGGGCAAGTTTCACGATATGATTGAGGCGGGTGCCCTTACCCATGTCTGGCTTGCCGACTCCCGTCCGCCCAAAGAGGCGATTGCCCAGTTTGTCCTGAAGACCTACCAAAACACCCGCAATGCCCAGATCGCTTTCTCACCAGAATTCACCACCTGTGCTTCCTGTCATCGGACCAGCCGGGGATTGAATCCTATCTGTCCTTACTGCCACTCTGCCGATGTTGACCACATCACCCGGGTAACCGGTTACTTCTCCAGGGTATCGGGCTGGAATGTGGGCAAGCGTCAGGAACTTGCCGACCGGTACAAAACCGACCTGAGCGCCACGCTGCGTCGTCTATCCCAGACCGCTTAAATAAGGGGTATGCGACTGCGCGTGCTGGTCAAACCCGGCAGCCGGCAGGAAAAGGTGCTTCGTAATCCTGATGGGTCATTGACCGTTGCGGTAACTTCCCGACCGGTAAAAGGTGAGGCAAATGCTGCAGTAATTAAAGCCCTGGCACAATTCCTCGGCGTGTCCAGAGAAGGTATCAAGCTGTTAACCGGCAAAAACAGTCGCTGGAAGGTATTTGCGATTAAAGATTAAACTGACTCGGTCAGAAGCTTAAACTCGGTTGGCGGTAACTGGTAATCCGCTTTAACATCAATCGCCAGTTCGTAGCGTCGGGCAAAATCTGCCAGCCGTTCATACCACTCGGTAGTCAGAAATTCAGCCATGCTCGGCGCAACCAGGATGCGCACCCGTCGCCCCCTTATCTTGGGCAGCCGGTTGATTATTGTCCTTTCCACCTGCATCGCCACATCGCTCCTTGACCGTACCCGACCGGTGCCATTACAGGTTGGACAGGTTTCGCACAGAAGGTACATCATCCCCGGTCGGGTGCGTTCCCGGGTCATCTCCAGCAGTCCAAATCGGCTCATCCGGGAGAAGTCTGACTTTGCCCGGTCATTTGCCAGTTGCGTCTTTAACTCCTGCACCACCCGTTCAGTATTCTTCTGATCCTCCATATCAATAAAGTCAATGATAATCAGACCGGCAAGGTCACGCAGCCGGATCTGCCGGGCAATCTCTGCCGCCGCCTCCAGATTGGTCTCCAGAATCAATTTCTCCGGGTCTTCCTCCTGTGCCGAACGTCCGGTATTGACATCAATCACCACCATCGCCTCGGTCTGATCAATGGTAATAAAACCGCCTGACTTCAGCCAGACTCGCTTCTGAAAAAGGGTGTTTAATTCCGCCTCCACACCATTGTGCTCAAAGAGCGGTAGCTCCCCGCGATAGAGTTCCAGCCGGCGCCGGAACTTTGGTGCCAGCCGGTTGAGATAGTCGTCCAGCTGCCGATAGACCCTGTCATTGTCCACGGTAATCTTTTCCACATTCTCACTTAAGATGTCACGCAGCACCTTGATTGCAACTGATGGCTCTTCGTAAAGCACCGCTGGCGGCGGTACCCGTTCCGCTTTCTCCCGCACCTCATTCCATAACCTTTCCAGTTCCTGGTATTCCAGTCGCAAATCCTCACTGCTGGCATCTGCTGCCGCAGTCCTGATAATCAATCCGGCGTGTGGGTTCTTAAACTGGCGTACGAGGTCGCGCAGGCGCGCCCTTTCCCGGCGGTCGCTGATCCTGCGTGAGATGCCAACCCGCTGGGCATTGGGAAAATAAACCAGATACCGCCCCGGTATGGAGACAAAGGATGTTAACCGGGCGCCCTTTTCGGCAAACGGGTCCTTGACCACCTGCACCAGGATTTCTTCACCTTCGCGCAGGCTGATTGTGCGAGGTTGAATTTTTCCTCCTTCAATCTCATCAACCTCGTCGCCTTCTAACGTTTCAAACTCGGGAATTTCGGTCAGGGGCAGAAAGCCATTCTTGCGCAGACCGATATTCACAAATGCCCCGCGCAAACCCCGTACTATATTCTCCACCCTTCCCTTATAAATCCTGCCCACCAGATTCTGCTGTTCTGCCCGTTCAATATAAAACTCAACCAGCCTTTCATTTTCAAACACCGCCACCCTGGTTTCCCATTCATTGGCACTGATCGTAATTTTTATCTTTCCCTTCATAACTCTTTCTCCTTCACATCTATTATTATCGGGTCACCAAATGGCGACCTGATTCCTCCTTCTTCCAAAACCAGACAATCCTTACGCTTCACCACCACACCCCGAACCTCGTTACCTGGCAACCCCAGAAGCTGTCCCAGGGCATCAAACAACTTCACCCCGGGTGCAATCGCCAGGTCAATAATCAGCCGCGCCCCATCACCCCGGAAAACATTTTTTATCCCGCTGATCATTCCCGCCTGCTTTATTACCTGTTCTATAATCTCCGGTTTCACCCGCACCTCATATCTACCCAGGTTAATTATCTCACCCAGTGAGGGTGCGCTATTGGGCGTCAGACGGGCACCGACAATCTTCAGTCCCCGGGGTAAAAACGCCCCCAGGTCGCGCACAATATTTCCGGAATAGTGATAGGAAAGATACACATCAACATACTCACCATCTGATGTAAGCCCGACCGGCAGGGGTGGACCAAAAGAGAGCATCGGCTTGGGTGCAAAACCCCGGGTATAGACAACCGGTAGTTCACTCCGGCGCAGGGTGCGATAAAACGCCCGTACCCGGTCAAGATGGGCAGCAAATCGGAACTGCTCATCAACCGTGTACTTCAACCGGAACCTGCTCTTTAATTCACTGTAATCCCGCACCGGTCTTGCCCTTCGTCCATACCGTTCCTCATTGTCACCACCGAGCGTAACCGGCGTCGGTAAAATCGGTTTTCCACCCGGACAGGCTCCGCAACCACTGCACTCACCCCCGAGACAGTCCGGTGTTACCTGCCCTGCCTGTGCTCGGTGATACTCTTCCTCTAAAAACTGTTTGCTTACACCAACATCAATAAAATCCCAGGGCAGTTTCTCATCCAGCGGTTTCTCTCCCAGATACGCTCCGGGGTCAATACCCAGTTCAGCACACGCCTCCTGCCACAGGGAGAAACGGAAGAACTCACTCCACTCCTGAAAAACGCCACCCTGGTCGTAAACCCGTTCAATCACCTTTCCCAGACGGGCATCACCTCGTGCTAATAACGCCTGGACAAAGGAACTCTCCACGTTTTCCCATTTTGGCTTGATGTTTCGCCGGTTAAGCATCTCCTTCAAAAGTTCCATCTTTTTCCGGGTTATCTCCAGCGGTGCAAAACCCGCCCATTGCAGAGGGGTGTGCGGTTTCGGAATAAATGGTGTTAGATTAAACCGCACCATCCTGCCCCGACACAGGCGGGCAATCTCATTAACAAACCTGCCTATTTCTCTTACATCCTCCTCGGTCTCTCCGGGCAGACCGAGCATGAAATATAACTTCACTCCGGCCCAGCCCGCATCCAGCGCATTCCGGATTGACTCCATAATCCTGACCTCGGAGATGTGTTTATTGATCAACGCCCGCAACCTGCCTGAGGCGGTCTCCGGTGCAAATGTCAACCCGGCTTTTTTCACCTCCTGCAGGTTAAACGCCAGTTCCGGGGTAAAATCCTCGCCCCGGGTTGATGGTAAAGAAATCGCCACCCGCCGCTCGCGCAAACGGGAATTAAGCCGTTCCACCAGTTCCAGAAGATAAGGGTAATCCAGTGCCGAGAGCGCCAGCAGTGACACCTCCTCCCAGCCACTTGCCCTTATACCCCGTTCTGCCAGCCGGACAATCTGGTCAACATCCCGAAACCGCAGCGGTCGGTTGATCATCCCGGCCTGACAGAAACGACATCCCCGCACACAACCCCGGGCAATCTCCACGGTCAGACGGTCATGGGTAATCTCGCAGATCGGCACCAGTGGTGGAAAAGGAAAATCCTCCTCCCGCAACTCCATTACCACCCGCCGCTGTACCGTCTTACCATCACTAAACCCGGGCACGAAAACCCCGGGCAAACCTGCCAGTGTTTTCAGCAACGCATCACGGTGGCGCCGGTTCCAGTCGGCATAAACTGCGGTGATCTCCTTTACCGCCTCCTCACCATCACCGATAACAAAAGCATCAACAAAATCCACCAGTGGTAAAGGGTTCACCGCACCCGGACCACCCGCCACCACCAGCGGGTCATGAACACCGCGCTCCTGGCGATGACAGGGGATACCGGACAGGTCAAGAAGATAGAGCAGATTGGTATAGGAAAGTTCGCTCTGCAAAGAAACACCGAGAATGTCAAACTTATTAACCGGGCGTCTGGATTCCAGGGCATAGAGCGATAACCCACGGACGCGCAACATCGTACCGAAGTCGGGCTAGGGCACATAACATCGTTCACAACAGGCATCGGGCAAACGGTTGATAATAGAATAAAGAATTCTTAACCCGTAATTGGACA
>CAKZPX010000162.1 GCA_937139435.1 uncultured bacterium | reverse complement strand
GAGCAACCGCATTGCCAAGGGTATCGGTAAGCAACGCCTCGTCCAGCATATCACCACTACCCCGGCTAACAACAAACCGGCACACCGTGGCTACAACCGGCTCATCATTGGCATCCCGCACCGTCACTCTGATGTACGCCGTCTCTCCTGCCCGCACCGTATCCGGGGCGTTTATTAATAAACTCCTCCCCCGGGATTTGACCTCTAACAGGTTTGGATAGGACCGGTATTGTCCGTCTACATCACTTGCCCATAAATTCTGATTGGAACCGGAACGCAGAAATTGTACCGCAAAACTGACACTATCAACCATTTCAGTATCAGCCGGGCTAAACTCCACAGGAAAATCAGAGTTCAACCGCACCCGCAATCCACTCACCGTAACCCGATTCCAGCACCGGTCACAGGGGTACACAGTTACCGAAAATGGTTCGCGCAGATACTGCGGTAACGGTGTCCCTGCCTTACCCGGAGTCAACCACACCGCTGTCGCAGTATCACCCGGCAAATGACTTTCTCCGGGCAGGATTAGAATAAGTTGAGAAAATGGTCCGGGATTTAAGATAAACTGCTCAGAGGTGTCCGGTTTAAAAGGTTGAAACTGTGCCGGAAAAACGAAAATGCGCTGAAAACCTGCCTGACGGAAAGCCGCCGCAAACGAACCCTGTCCATTATTTATTTCTCCCCCTGTCGGGAGTTGAGCAAAATTATCACTTGCGGCAAAATAAACGCTATCAGTTCGGAATGGAATCGGATTACACCAGGCGTCAGTAAGATAGACGGTAAAATTAAAACTATCTCCCGCAGTCTGGTTATCCGGTTGCCCCAACCTGCCCGCAATTGTCCCCGGACTTAACTGCTGACCGGGCAGAACGGTCAAAAGCCTTGCCGGCAGTCCCGTAAAAAACTGCACCACATTACTGCTACTGGTCACCCGACCGGAATCGTCGGTGCATCTGATTTCAAGGCTGTCAGCCAGCGTCACCATTACCGTGCCTGTCCAGACACCGTTACGAAACGGTCCAATTACATTGGGATGGATATAAATTGCACCCTTATTTGTTGAGAGAAATGCGGGACGGTTGTAATTGAATATTCCGCCATAGGGGTCCCGGGCAATAATGGTTATCTCAAAGGAATCCCCGGCATAATGAGGTCCTGTTATTGGAACAAATTCAAACCGATGCAGCTGGGCAAAAATCAGTAACCCGAGCGCCGCGCTCAACGCCACAGTAAAATTTTACCATCATTCCCAGAACTGTCAAATGTTTTTTAAAATTATTTTCGCACATCGATCTTCCGAAGAAACCACCATCTGGATAACAGATTAGCATCCCTAGTTATCATGGCTTTTAAATTAGTTGCAGTAATCAAAGTTACTAAATGAGTAATAAAAGAGGACACGCTGTATTTTCATTTCGCATTTGAACCTGGTATGGAGTTAGGGTGCAAGTGCCGGGTTATCTCCGGAACCATCCCGGGGATAACCCCGGGGATATCCCCCGCCTACCCATCCTTAAATCACTTCTCGGTGATTGATTTTTATATAACTATCGTCATATAAATAAATTATTCTTCTTTTACCTCCTCTTATAAATTATAAATACCTTACCGGTAACAGCCGGCTCTTAATTCTCTCTTGCACCGATATACATTGCTAATTAACCGGTCTGGCGAAAAAATCCAGTAAATTTTAAATTGACTTTTAAATATTTTTGGTTAATATATTTATGTTGAATGAAAACGGGTTCTCATTCAACACAAAAAGTATATTAGCAACCCGAAAGAAACAGTGCTAAGAAGCGTTCAGGGTCTTCGGGTGCTGCATAGGCACCACAGGAGTTTTCCTAACTTGGTCCGTGTGCGAACCCACCTTTTGAACGATTCTTGAGCAAAAACAGGAGGATAAAGTTATGAGCAAGCGCTTGTTTGTGGGCAATCTGCCCTTCAGCGCAACCGAAACGCAGTTAAAAGACCTGTTCAGCCAGCATGGCGAGGTGGTTTCGGTAAATATCGTGACCGACCGTTTTACCAATCGCCCTCGTGGGTTCGCCTTCATTGAGATGGCTACCGAAGAGGCGGCACAGGCCGCTATCAGCGGATTAAATGGCTACACACTTGAAGACCGGTCTCTGAATGTAAACGAGGCACGGGAACGCACTGAGAGCCGGGGCGGCTTTAGCGGACGTTCCCAGCGGAGCAGCGGTGGTCAGCGCCGCGGCGGTCGTTCAAGCGGTAGTGGCGGTTTTTCTAACCGACGCTGGTAAGATAATAACGACACAGCAAACAAGCGGGTCCTTAATGGACCCGCTTGACTTTTAGAGCGATTTTATATACTAAACTATGCCACCTACAATCCCGGAAGAAACGAAAATAAAAAGAATTGTCAATCAGGTGTTAAAATATGCCGCCCAGAAAGTGGAGTATGCCGACATCCTCTATGAAAGAGTTTTAAAAATAGAAATGCAGAAACTTCCTGACCGCCTGATTCAGAAGCCTTTTAATGCCAAGGCACGTGTGCAATTGCGACTCTTAGCCGACGGAAAAAAGACAGAAATAAAGGTAGGAACCCTGGACCTGTTATCATTAAAGGAAGCGGTTGATAACGGTGTAAAACTGCTTAAAGTATCCCCTGCTCCGCCCAGACCGGTGCAACTGGCTCCAATACCCAATCCTGAAAAAGTTCACTACGGCACAGCAGCCCCGCGGACTTTTCCTGCCGCTGGAATATTCAGCGCCATAATTACCGGTGTGGAGAAAATCGCCCGGGAGGTAGAACGGAAATATCCCGGAGTAGAATTAAAACCGGAATACTGGTTTTTCTCTCAAAGAGAAGAAAAGGTCGTAGCCGACACCGAGGGTGTATTTAAAACCCAGGTAATGCCCCGGACTTTTCTCCAGTTGCTTACACGGGTTAAAGGTCCTGATGGAAAATTGACCCAGACCCGTGCCCGGCTGGGTAATCCTTTACCTTATACTTCTGTTGTCGCCCGTGGTAAAAATGGCCTTACCCTCAGCCGGACAGCGGTGCGCCATATCCGGGAATGGATGGAGAAAACGGTAGAACTCCAGAACGCAATAACACTTTCTCCGGAAGAGATAAAATCCCTTACCCATTTCGTCCTGCATTACACAACCCTCGGAGTATTTGTCCACGAAGCATTAGGACATAACTTTGAGGCTGATATTGTCAAGGCGGGCAGTTCCGGCATCATCGACCAGAACGGTGTTCCCCGGGGAATGGTGGCAGCAGAAAATGTCCACATTATGGACGGACCGTTACCAGGAATATTTGACGAGGGTTTCGGCACCGAATTCATTGACGATGAAGGCGTAGAGGTGCAGACGAAAATGCTGGCGGAAAACGGTCAGGCAAAAGGAATGATCCTCAACCGGGAGACCGCCGCCTATTTTGGCTTAACACCTAACGGCGGGGCATTCAGCGAACTGGGTGACCCACGAATTCCCCGCATGTCCAATACCTATGTTATGCCAGCAGCAAAAAGCAACTGGTTCCGATCCCTTGACGAACTTATCAAAGACATTCCCCGCGGAATAATCCTTCAGGGGACCGCGGGCGGTGCGGTATCTAAGGACGGCATGTCCTCATCGGTTCTCATCGGCTATCTGATTGAAAACGGCAGGGTGACCAGGACTGTTAAACCGGCGAATTTCTCGGCTAAAACCCTTTATGCGCTCCGTTATGTTGACGGCTTTGCCGGACCGGTCTCAATCTCCGATGTCGGATTCTGTGGCAAGGGGCAAACAAAATACGTCGGCGATGGCGGTCCGGTCTGGACAAGGATTAAAAACAATGAATATATGGGACTTTCTGTTCAGGGGTAGATTATGGATCTGATAAAATTTGCCGAAAAGGTTAAACGTTTGACAGGGAAATTAAAGGTGGACGATGTTGAGGTACTGCTCACCAGTAAAAGGACATTGAACGCCCGAATTGAGAACAAAGAGATATCACTGGAACTGAACGAAGCGATATTTTCTGCCGGTTTACGCATCTTAAAACGTGGTAAAATCGCCTATCTACCGGTAACTGAACCAGACATTGATTTAATTGAACGCGGCATAAACACCGCCCTGGTCCGGGCAGCACCAGCACCTTACCCCTCTTTTGCCATAATTGAACCGCCAGCGCAAAAACTTCTCACCTTTGACCCGGCGGTCGCCCGACTGCTGGACAATCCGGATGAGGTGCAAAAAATCGCCCTCCTTCTTGTTAACCGTGCCTACGAAACCGGCAAAATTGAAACCATTGAAGGCAGGATATGGATTGAACTGGAAAACCGGCTTCTGACCACACTCCATAGCTCCGAACCGGCATATGCAGAAAGAACCGGTTTTTCGGCAATGGCAGAAGTCAACTCCAAGGATTTTGACTTTGTCGGAACCCGAAAACTACCGGACATTGAGCAGGTCATCGCCTTGGGCGCAGCTGTTGCCCGCAATCTGCCGGCTACCGAAACGACCCCGGAGACGGAAGGGTTAAAAGGAAAAACTGTCCCGGCAATCATCCATCCGGTAATGCTGGAAGAAATCCTGCGCCAACTGGTTGCCGAACACCTTTATGCCTCCACAGTGCAGGAGGGGATGTCTAAATTCCGTCCTGGTGCGCGGATTGCCAGTGAATTAGTAACGCTCTGGGACGATGCCACCGCTCCCTACGATGGCAACACATTTCCTGTTGATGACGAGGGCACTCCCAGCCGAAAAAATATGATAATTGAAAACGGCATCCTCAAAACCTTTCTCTACGACCGTGCTACCGCTTTAAAAGAAGGGAGAGAATCCACTGGTAACGGCAGGAGAAGACCGGTATTGATTGAAAACGAACACGAAGCACCGGTGCGCTGCACAATCAATGACATCTACCTGGCACCCGGGGATAAACCGCTCGAGGAAATTGTTAAGGGGATAAATCACGGAGTAGTGGTTAAAAAGTTACTGGGGTTTCACACCGCCAACCGAACAACCGGCGATTTCAGTAACCCGCTTTATTTCGGCAGAACAATCCGCAACGGTGAAATCGCTTCTCTCCCGGAACCCGGACGCTGGGCAATAAAAGGTAACGCCCTTGACTGTTTAAAAACAATTGGTGCAATCAGTCAGGAAACAAAAGCGATTGGCTCGGGTGTACTCCCCTGGGTACAGATGGAACTAACCGTTGCTTAAATATTGTGGTAACGGGCAATCCTTAAAAGACCAAGCAACTCCCGAAACGCCCCGAAATAAAGCACCTGACTTGCCATCCAGGAACTTCGGACCGCCTCGGCAACCGCCGGATTGCTAAGGCAGAAACCCAGCAACACCGTTCTCAATAACGCATGACCGAAGACAAAACCACAAACAATTCCGAGTAACAGCCCGAAAAAATAGTCAAAGGCGCCCAGACTGAACTCAAAAAACTGGTTAATCAGTGTTGCCACTAATATCCCCAGCACCACCAGAATAACAAACACCCCAACAAAGGCAATTACTGGAGAAATAGATAATAACTTATGTACCGGCAGGAATAACCGCACTGTCGCTATCAACGCGCCGATAAAAAGCAGCGTCTCGTAAAATACCAGCGAGAAATCCCGTATGGAGCGAAGAAACTGAATCGCTGCACCGGTGGTGACCGCTCCGATCGCCAGAAGGTCTACCCAGTTAAACTTCATTCCGGACGTTTTTCTGTTGCCCGAGCGATCGGTCGCTTAAAAAAAAGCACCGCCCGGGTAATAATACCACTATGTTCAGAACCATTGACGGTAGCAACCAGCTCCCAGCCCTCTCGTCCCAGGTCATTTACATAAGCCTCCACACCCTCCATAGTATCTCGTGGCTTCTTTTCTCCGGGCACCTGGACACCCCAGCGCGCCATCTTCAAAATTGGACTAAGGTTGATATCTATCTGCAAAAATTTATACTCCCACTGGGTCATAATGACACTCCTTTTTATATCCTAACCCACAAAACCTGTTAGTCAACAAACAACAGCTTCCGGGCTCTGGCAACACTTGACTCGTTCGGTTGCGGTGGATAATTAATTGCAGTGCAAAAACATTTTGAATTAACCACCAGCATCATTAGTCCCATTCGTCCCCATATACTCCAGATTATTAAAGTCGCCCAGCGTCTGGTTAAACTGCACTGGGCAAAGAAAAATGCCGGCAACTTTTCTATTCGGATTAAAGGACATATCTTAACAAAAATCACCGGTGCGACAATGAAAACGATTGCCAGCAACCCCCTCCCTTTTATCTGTCTGGTCAAACCGGCAAAAACCGGCACAGGTTACACAGTACTACCTGAAGGTGTAAGACCAACCGAAGAAATTTCCGCCCATATTATTGGTCAGCGCACCCTGCTGCGTTACCGAAAAAAAGAAAAAGCGCTCCTCCATACCCACCCGGCCAATCTCGTCCGCATAACTGAAATTGTCACCAACCCTGTTCAGCTGCAAAAACAACTTTCCCGCCAGTCAATCCCTCTCTCAGTAATACCCCCCCTGCCCCCGGGTTCAATGGAACTGGCAGTTCATACCGGAAAGGAGTTAAGGAAACATCGCGCCGTTGTATGGGCAAGACACGGCATCATCGCCTCCGGAGAAACACTAACCCGGGCGCTGCGAACCATTGAACAGATAGACCGGGCAGCGCAGAGAACTCTAAAATCTATCAATGGAGAAAAATAAAAAATACTACCGGCACCTGCCCGCACCTGATGGAATTGAAACATTTTACGAAGTGCGTTCACGGGACTCTTCCCTGCCACCACAGGAATTTGCCCGCCTTCCCCGCCATCCCATTCATATCGTTCTTGATAACCTTCGGAGTGCCTTTAATGTCGGTGCGATTTTCCGGCTCGCCGACACAGTGCGGGCTCAGGAGGTCATCACCTGTGGCTACACCGCTCATCCTCCTCATCACAAATTACAGCAAACCGCTCTGGGCACAACCGACTCAGTCCCCTGGCGCTGGTTCCAGGACACTACGGAGGCGGTACACAACTTAAAAAGCCAGGGTGTTCAGGTTGTTGCCCTAGAAACCGTTAACGGTGCTATCCCTTATTATGAATTTCCATACCATTTTCCGGTTGCGATTGTCCTTGGTAATGAGGCGCTGGGTGTGTCGCAGGATGCCCTGAAACTCTGTAACGGAATAGTTGATATACCGGTGTTTGGCTATAAAAACTCACTTAATGTGGCTACCGCAGCCGCGGTCGTTCTTTACGAATGCATCCGGAGAATAAACCGTTTCTAATTTATTTCTAATCCACCGGTCGAACCCTGGGGATATGCGACTTCAATAGCGGTTTTTTATAAAAGCCCACGCCAACAACAAAGTTTTGCCACACTATTAAGACAAATCCATTGTCCACCGGCGCATCGATCTCAATTTCGCTGCCATTAATTAAATCTTTTGCCTGCTGTTCACTCACCTGCACAACACCAGTCTTTGCGCCCCTCCACAGTAACTGCATGGCGAATGTTGTCGGTTTCACAGAATGAGGGAATACCCGACAGAGTCGCAACCCCCGACGCATTGGCTTTACGAGATTAAATTCCATTACCGCCCGCGTTCCAACAAAAATCGCCCCCTGCTCTTTTAGCAGCTCCAGCCCTGCCAGCCAATCCGGGGCAAAACCGAACCTCCTTCGGATAAATTCAATCGCTTCCATATACTGGTTTTCTAATCAGGGCAATAAAAAATGCCTCAGTATCATTATCGTGCGGGAGGATCCGACGACAATGAGCAATGGCGGAAGGAAATGATTGTCCCTGCCAATCCAGAAAAGCGGAGCGCATCCGCAAACCAGGAACATCAAATGGAATTACCTCAGCCTCAGGAAATCGATGCAAAAGGTATGCAACCACACCTTCATTTTCCTCCGGTGCTATTGTACAGGTTGAATATACCATCACTCCACCCGGTCTTAACGCCTGATAACCAGCACAGATCATCCCCTTCTGTACCCGGGTAAACCTTTGAATCGCATTTACCGACCAGCGTCGCAGTGCCTCCCGCGTCTTTCTTATTGTACCCTCAGAAGAACAGGGCGCATCTACCAGCACCCGGTCACAAAATCCGGCAAGCCTTTTGGCAAGAACAATCCCGTCGGTTCGACAGACCGCCACATTCAGACATCCCATCCGGTCAACATTCCCGATCAATCCCCGCACCCGGTCCGAGGATATGTCATTGGCAACAATCAACCCGGTATTTCTCATCATCGCTGCCATCTGGGTTGTTTTAGAACCCGGTGCTGCGGCTAAATCCAGCACCCGCTCGCCGGGTTGAGGATTCAGCACCAGTACCGGCACCATTGACGCCGCTTCCTGAATATAAAT
>CAKZPX010000161.1 GCA_937139435.1 uncultured bacterium | reverse complement strand
TTTGAGGAAAACCCCGGGGTGGCAAACCGGATTCTGGAGAAGGTGATTGCTGCTGCCAGGGCACGGATGGCAGCGCGCAAGGCAAGGGAACTGGCACGGCGCCGGTCGCTACTGGAATCTGATACCCTGCCCGGGAAACTGGCGGATTGTGCCTCCGAAGACCCGGCAGAGAGTGAACTTTATATTGTGGAGGGTGATTCGGCAGGTGGTTCGGCAAAGCAGGGGCGGGACCGGCGGTTTCAGGCGGTGCTACCGCTGCGGGGAAAAATCCTTAATGTGGAAAAGGCCGGGTTGAACAAGATTCTTTCCAATCAGGAGATTCGGGCGATAATCTCGGCAATTGGCGCTGGTATTGGTGAGGACGATTTTGACCCGGCCAAGGCACGCTATCACCGGATTGTGATTATGACCGATGCGGATGTTGACGGTTCGCATATCCGGATTCTGCTTTTGACCTTTTTCTACCGGTTTATGCAGCCCTTGATTGAGGCGGGTTATCTCTATATCGCCCAGCCACCGCTTTACCGGGTGCGCCAGGGGAGAAAGGAGTTTTACCTTTATTCGGATGAGGAGCTGACCGACTGGACAAAGAAGAATAAGGACGATAATGTGGAGATTGCCCGTTACAAAGGTCTGGGTGAGATGAATCCCGAGCAGTTATGGGAGACAACAATGAATCCGGAACGCCGGACATTGAAACGGGTGACAATGGAGGATGCCACAGAGGCGGATACGGTTTTCCGGATGCTGATGGGAGATGATGTTGAGCCGCGCCGGGAGTTTATTGAGCGCAACGCCCGTAATGTGGAGAATCTGGACGTCTGATTTTCTTTTTCTCTTTCCATTAATAAATTAGATACCCAAAACCGGTATTTTTTAACTGCCCAGGAGTCTGTTTTTGAGGGCGGCTCTGGTTAAGTTACATTTTTTGATATAGTTGTTGTTTTGATTCTAAATGAGACAGGGAAAAACAGGGCAGGTGTCCGGGTTATTCCCGGGGTGATGCCGGATTTCAGGTTATGGTGTAAGCCGAAAACGGTCGCGTGGGAAAAGGCTTGCCTCACGGACATTGGCAAGCCCGAGGAATTGCTGGGTCAGACGCTCGGCACCGATCGCCAGCCCACCATGAGGTGGAACAGCGTATTTAAATATCTCTAAGTAGAAGTCGTAATTTTCGGGCTGGAGTCCGAAGCGGCGGATGTTTTCCACCAGCATGTTGTAGTCGTGGATACGCTGGCTACCGGTGGTGACTTCCAGTCCCCGGAACAGCAGGTCAAAGCCAAAGGTGTATTCCGGGTCATCCGGGTCCCACATTGTATAGAAGGGACGGGTCTTGCGGGGGTAGTGGGTGATGAAGATGAATTCCGAGTTGTATACCTTGCCAGCGTAGTCGCAGAGCTGACGTTCCGCCTCCGGGTCAAGGTCAATCATCCCCTCGGTGTTGCGTCCGTAGTCCTTTTTCAAAATCGCCCGGGCGTCACGGAAGTGGAGTTCCGGGATTTCGCCGACCTCCGGTAACCGGGCACCAAGGATTTCCAGTTCCGCCGCACAGTTGTTTTTTAATTTTTCCACCATTACCTTGAGCAGTTGGTTTTCCAGCCGGGTGACATCACGGAAGGACTGGATGAATCCCATTTCATAGTCAAGGGATAAGTATTCGTTGATGTGGCGGGAGGTGGCGTGGTCTTCGGCCCGATACACAAACCCGACCTCAAAGACCCGTTCGTAGCCAGCGCCAACGAGCATCTGTTTGTAAAACTGCGGGCTCTGGGCAAGATAGGCCTTTTGCTCAAAGTACTGGATCGGGAAAAGGGCGGTGCCACCCTCGGTGCCAGCAGCGATGATTTTTGAGGTGTGGACTTCAAGGAAGCCCGCCTGGCGGAGGAACTCCCGGAAGGTGTTGACAATTTCTGCCTGAACCCGGAAAACGGCGCCGAACTCGGGATTGCGCAGGGAAAAGGCACGATGGTCAAGGAGCATATCCAGTTTTAGATTTAACTTCTTGCGCGACCGGTTGACCTCAAAGGGCAGGGGGGCGACCGGGGTGATGAGGATTTTCAGTTCTTCCAGTTCCAGTTCTACCCCCTGCCGCGCCTGGGGTTCGGGCTTGACCCGACCGAGCAGTTCCACAATGGACTCGCGCTGGATCTGGTTCAGTTTAAAACGTTCCGGTTCGGCGGTAACCGCCTGACAGAGGCCGGTGCGGTCACGAAGGAGGAGAAACGAGATACTGCCCAGCTGGCGGATGTGGTGCACCCAGCCGAGCAGACGCACCCGTTCGCCAACGCGCTGGGGTAACTGGGCGGTTAATGTCCTTTCCATATTGTGAATTTAGCCAATTGTTCTCTTCAGTCAAGGATACCGCTGTTATTTCCCGACGACGATGCGCTCCGGCGCCAGGTAGATTAACGGTATGGAGATGGCGGTGCAGATGCCCTTGATGATGCAGTTTGCCCAAAAGATGCTGACGACCACCGCAAAGGGCATTCGTCCGATAAAGGCAAGGGAACAGAAGAGCGCCGAGTCCAGAGGGACGCTGATGGAGTTAGAGACAACCACCCGGAGCCATTGCCGGCGCAGTCCCATCCGGTTGACCCACAACTGGTAAACCTCGCCATCAACCAGTTCTGATGTCACCTCGGCGATGATCGAGGCGATGACAATCCGCCAGACCGGGGCGAGGACGATGCCAAACTCAGCCTGCGGACCCACCTGCCTATCCGGCGGCAGTCGGGCGACAAGCCAGAAGAGCGCTGCCATGAACAGGTTGATTATACCGGCGGTAATTACCACCCGCCGGGCGCTGCGGATGCCAGCGGTTTTGTGCACCAGGTCACGGAGGGTAAAGGTGAACGGGTAGATCAAGGTGCCAGCATCAACGCTGAATCCGGCCAGGGTGATGATGCGCAGGCTGGCGATGTCGGAGAGAATCTGGGCGGCGATGTAGGCGGCGGTTACCAGGGCAACCGCACTGATTATCCTTTCACCGGGTGGTTCTGGCGGTGATTTCAGCATCGGTTCCTTTTTCTGGACAATAGAGATAAAAATGTCCATGTCAAGTTAGCCACTGCCGGAAGGAATAGATGCTTGACTGCGGGCAGTGGTAGTTTATGCTTTTAATACGGCTATGAAAAGCAAAGACCCTTTTACCCTGGAAGCGGGCACGGATATTGTGCCGTTGTCTGCCGGGCAGGCATTGACGCCGGCGCAGATTGTTGCGGAACTGGACCGTTATATCATCGGCCAGGAGAAGGCAAAGCGGGCGGTAGCGATCGCCCTGCGGAACCGCTGGCGCCGGCAGCAGATCCCGGAAGGTTTACGGGAAGAGATTCTGCCCAATAACATCATCCTTATCGGACCGACCGGTGTCGGCAAAACCGAGATCGCCCGGCGCCTTGCCCGGCTGGCGCAGGCACCATTTGTCAAGGTTGAGGCGTCCAAGTTTACCGAGGTGGGCTATGTCGGCAGGGATGTAGATTCAATGATCCGCGACCTGATGGAGATTGGCGTAAATATGGTCAAGGCGGAGCGAACCCGGGCGGTGCAGGCACGAGCCGAGGTGCTCGCCGAGGAGCGACTGCTGAAACTTTTGTTGCCGGAAGAGGGGGAGAACGACCGTGTTGCCCGTCAGCGGTTAAAGGAGCGGTTACGGGCCGGGGAACTGGATGGACAGATGGTGGAGATCAAATCCACCAGTCAGACCCTGCCGTTTCCAGAGGTGCTGGCGCAGTTCGGGGGCGACGAGATGATCATTCAACTGCAGGAGATGCTCGGTCATACCCTGCCGAAGCAGACCAGAAGGCGCAAACTTACCGTTGCCGAGGCGCGGCGAGTTTTAGTGCAGGAGGAGGCGCAGAAGTTGATTGACATGGATGAGGTGATTGCTGAGGCAAAGCGCCGGGTGGAACAGTCCGGGATTGTGTTTATTGACGAGATTGATAAGGTGGTGAGCGCGACACCGTCAACCACCGGACCGGATGTATCAAGAGAAGGGGTGCAGCGGGACCTTTTGCCGGTGGTGGAGGGTGCCACGGTTTTGACAAAATACGGTATGGTGCGAACCGACCATATTCTTTTCATTGCTGCCGGTGCCTTTCACAAGGTAAAACCGGCGGACATGATTCCGGAGTTACAGGGACGGTTTCCGATCCGGGTGGAGTTACAGCCCCTGACCGCCGCCGATTTCCGGCGCATTCTTGTGGAACCGGAAAATGCGCTGGTAAAGCAATACACCGCATTGCTTGCTGCCGAAGGGGTGAGATTGAGTTTTACGCCGAATGCGATTGAGGCGATTGCCGAGATCGCCTTTCAGGTGAACACCGAGACCGAGAATATCGGTGCCCGGCGGTTGCACACCGTGATGACCACACTGCTGGAGGACGTGCTTTTTGACCTGCCCAATCCTAAGACCAGGGAAGTGCGGATTGATGCCGGTGATGTGCGCCGGAAGTTAAAGGACATTGTTGCCAGCAAGGATTTAAGTCGCTATATTTTATAATTATGAAAAAAGACTTAACATCAATTGCGGATTTAAACCGGGAAGAAATAATTACGCTCCTGGACGAAGCAGAGGCGTTAAAACAGCAGGTACAGCAAGCGCGGGTGGTGGAACTGGCACGGGGCAAGATGGGTGTCCTGATTTTTGAGAAGCCGAGCCTGCGCACGCGGGTGACGTTTGAGCGGGCGTTGCATCAGCTCGGCGCAACCAGCACCTATCTCAGTCCGACCGATATCGGACTGGGCACAAGAGAGGGTGTGTCTGATATTGCCCGTAACCTCTCCCGCTGGGTGGATGTGATTATTGCCCGGGTGTTTGAACATGAAAAGGTCACCGGTCTGGCTGCGAGCGCCTCAATACCGGTGATTAACGCCCTTTCCGATACCGAGCACCCCTGTCAGATTCTTGCTGACCTTTTGACCATCCGCCAGCATCATGGCACGCTGGATGGTGTCACCATTGCCTGGACCGGTGACGGTAACAATGTATGTCACTCGCTTCTGCTTGCCGGTGCGATTCTCGGATTAAAGGTTAATATCGCTACACCAAGGGGTTTTGAGCCCAATAATGCCATTGTCCAGAAGGGCAAGGGGTATGCGGAGAAAAGCGGGGCAAAACTTAACCTCACCTATGACCCCTGTGCCGCGGTGCAGGATGCGGACTTTATCTATACTGATGTCTGGGCGTCAATGGGACAGGAGAGCGAGGCGGAACAGCGCCGGCAGATATTCCGTGCCTATCAGGTGAACCGCCAGCTGCTTGCCCGGGCAAAGCCGACGACCAAGGTGCTCCACTGTCTTCCAGCGCATCGGGGTGAGGAGATTACCGATGATGTGCTGGACGGTCCGCAGTCTGTTGTTCTGGACCAGGCAGAGAACCGGTTACACGTCCAGCGGGCATTGCTTGCCCGTTTACTGAAGAATGGCTGACCCAGCGATACTGATCATTGGTGCCGGACCAGCCGGTCTTACCGCTGGTATCTATGCCAGCCGCGCCGGGCATGAAACCATGATTATGGAGAGAGAACTGGTTGGTGGGCAGGTGGCAAAAACTGCGCTCGTTGAAAACTATCCTGGTTTTTCCCGTCCGGTTGAGGCGATGAACCTGGTTCAGGAGATGGCAGAGCAGGCGCGGCGCTTTGGCTGTCAGCTGGTCACCGCTGAGGTGCAGGGTTTTGCTATTGAACAATCACCAGCGTCAGGAATAGCGGTGATGACCACGACCGGTAGGATTGTGCCCCGAGCCCTTATCATCGCCACCGGTACAACGCCGAGAAGACTGGGTGTGGCGGGCGAGGAGCGTTTTGTGGGTCGGGGAGTTTCCTACTGCGCCATCTGTGATGGTCCGCTTTTCCGGGATAAGGAGGTGGCGGTGGTTGGTGGTGGTGATTCAGCACTGGAGGAGGCGGATTACCTGACCCGGTTTTGTTCCCGGGTTTTTCTTATCCATCGCCGGGACGAGTTTCGGGCAGCCAAGACGGTTGTAGACCGGGTGAAACAGAATGAGAAAATTACCTTTTTACTCTCCCGGGTGGTCACGGGGATTGATGGGCAGACAAGACTGGAAAAACTTGATGTTAAGGATTTAAAGACCGGTAAGACCGATGTGCTACCGGTTGCCGGGCTGTTTATCTACGTTGGACTTTTACCCAATACCGGTTTCTGTAAGGAAATAATTGAGCGGGATGAGGCCGGGTTCATAAAAACCGACCCAGAGATGCGGACAAATGTGCCGGGGATTTTTGCGGCAGGTGATGTCCGGCAGAAAAGGGTGCGCCAGATTGCCACGGCGGTTGGTGACGGAGCGATCGCCGGGATGATGGCGCACGAATATCTCCAGACCATCCGGTAGAACCGGCAGGAAAACGAAAAACAGGAACGGTTTTATTGACTGAAAACAGGATTGGCTTAATATTCGGTAATGCGGATTGTTGGTTTTATCCCCACCTCACTGGTTGACTGGGATGGCAGAATTACTTCAGTTATCTTTACCGCCGGTTGTAATTTTGTCTGTCCTTTCTGTCATAACCACGAGGTGGCGGATGATGTCCCAGCATTACCTTCAATTCCCTGGGCGACAATCAGGTCAGAGTTAGAAAGAAAACTGGGCTGGCTGGACGGGGTGGTTTTAACCGGTGGTGAACCGCTCCTGCATCCGGAGATATTTGAGCTGTGCGAGTTGCTGCGGCGGATGGGGTTAAAGATAAAACTGGATACCAACGGTTCATTTCCCTACCCTTTAAAGAGGGCGGTGGCACTGGGGCTGGTTGACTTCGTGGCAATGGACATCAAGGCACCGCTGGATAACCGGCGCTATTCAGAGGCGGCAGGTCGGGACCTGTCCAGTCTTGCACCGATCCGGCGCTCGTTAAAGTTGCTTATGGAATCCGGTATTGATTACGAGTTGCGGATCACCCTTGTGCCCGGGCTGGTAAATTTAGATGATATGGAGGCGCTGGGTAGGGCGCTGCGCGGGGCAAGAACGGTGGTTTTACAGCAATTTGTGCCGGAGAACTCCAGGAGCCGGGGTTATCAGAAAAAAGTTCCCTATCGCCGGGATGAGGCAGAGGCGATGGCAAGGTCGTTATCCTGTTTTGTCAGTGAGGTTAAGTTAAGGGGCAAATTTTTCTGAAATTCTAATTCAAAGGTTTGCGCGAATCCAGACACTACCGCCTGACGCACCACCTTCATATCGGTAATACCGCCCGTATTTTCTACTGTGGTCATAACATCGGGGTTCATTCCGCAGGGGTTGATCAGTTTGAATCCGGCGAGAGTACCAGAAACATTTAAGGCAAAGCCGTGCCGGGTAATACTACGGGAAACCGCTATCCCGATAGAGGCAACCTTTTTCTCGCCAATCCATACCCCGATCAGTTTTGGTTTAACTGTGGCGCTGATGCCAAGTTGCCCGAGAGCAAAGATAAGCGCCTCCTCCACCTTTTCCACGAAATTGCGAACGCCGATCAGTCCATTCTGAAGCTGGAAGAGCGGATAGCCGATTAACTGTCCGGGACCATGATAGGTAATATCACCACCCCGTTCAATGTTATAAACCTTAATTCCCTGGCGATTTAGTTCCTCTTCGCTGACCAGCAGGTTACGCCGGTTTCCTGACCGACCGATGGTGATGACCGGCGGGTGTTCTAAAAGGATGAGGGTATCCGGGACTTTACCGGCAAGGCGGAGTTGATGAATCTCGGCCTGGATATTAAGCGCGACCTGATAGTCAACCATTCCGAGTTCAATCAGGAGTGCCGGACGTCTTATCATTAGCGGTTGAGAATATGGACGGCGCTACCGAGAACCGCATGCGCCGCTTCAAACAGGATTTCGCTCATTGTTGGATGGGGGTGGATTACCTCGCCCAGTTGTTCTGCGGTCAGCCCCAGTTCCACGGCACAGGTCGCTTCAGCGATCAGAACATCAGCCTGCGGGGCAACAATGCCAACCCCGAGTATTTTGCCGGTTTGGGCATCGGCGACTATCTTGCACATCCCTTCGGACCGGGCAAGGGTCAGTGACCGACCAATCGCAGTTGCGGGCACCCGGCTGATGCGCACCGGGCATCCCTCTGCCAGCGCCCGGGACTCATTCAGTCCGACCGAAGCGATCTCCGGGTCGGTGTAAACAACCCAGGGCACCGCCTTATTTTCTCCCGGTAGCGGTTTGCTGGCTCCCAGAAGCGTTTCGGCAAGGTTAATGCCTTCATACATCGCTTTATGGGCGAGTAGTGGTCCACCCCGGACATCACCAATAGCATAAACACCGGGCACGGTTGTTTCATAGTTCTCCCGGGTTTTAATAAATCCCTTCCCGTCTGTTTCCACGCCCAGTTGTTCCAGTCCGAGCCCGGCGGTCAATGGTAACCGACCAACAGCCACTAAAACCTTTTCCACCTCCAATTCCACAGGCTTCTCTCCGGTTACCGATATTTTTAAAAGACCGGTGTCGGAGTGGAGGCGGTTAATACCTGAGACCCCAAGTTGAAACTGTATCCCTTCCCTTTCCATCTGGCGCTGGAGTAAATTTGCCAGGTCCGGGTCAACACCCGGAAGGATGTTGGGACAGATTTCCAGCACCGTTACCTTAATTCCGAGCCGCTGGAAGATGGTAGCAAACTCCAGACCGATGGCACCGGCACCGATAATCGCCATTGTTCCGGGCAGCTGGACAAGGTCCAGGGCGCTGTTGGAGTCAAGGATTTGTTTGTGGTCGGGCTCCAGTCCGGGCAGGACAGCGGGTCGGGAGCCGGTGGCAATTATGACCCGCTCGGCGGTCAGGTCTGTGATGCTGTCCGGACCGGTTACCTCAACCCGGTTAGGTGCCAGGAGTTTTGCCTGCCCCCGAAAAAGGGCGACGCCATTGTTTTTGAACAGGATTTCAATCCCTCGGACCAGCCGATCAATGATGCGGTTTTTCCAGGAGCCAATACTGACCGGGTCCAGCTGGGGCGGGTTAAAGATGATTCCCATCGTCCTTGCCTCGTTAGCATGCCGGACAATACTGGCGGCATGGAGCAGCGCTTTAACCGGTATACAGCCACGATTAAGACATACACCGCCAACCCGTTCCGCCTCAACAACCGCTACCTTTTGACCGAGCTGGGCAAGCCGGATAGCTGCAACATAACCGGCTGGTCCGGCACCGATGACTATGCTATCAAACTGCTCTGCCATAATCTGTTACTTACCAGAGCGTGCCTTTAATCAGTTCTGAGGCGATGACCAGTCTTTGAATCTGATTTGTTCCTTCGTAGATCTGGGTGATCTTGGCGTCACGCATCATCTTTTCTACTGGAAAGTCCTTCATATACCCGTAGCCGCCAAAGATCTGCACCGCATCGGTGGTCACCCGCATGGCGGTGTCTGATGCCATTACCTTTGCCATCGCTGCCAGACCGGCGATGTTCTTTACACCAGCATCAGCTGCCCGTGCTGCCTGATAAACCAGCGCCCGCGATGCCTCAATCTGGATCGCCATATCCGCAAGCATTAATTGCACCGCCTGAAAACTGGCAATTGGCTGGTCAAACTGAATTCGGGTTTTGGCATACTCCAGGGCTTCATCTAAAGCACCCTGGGCGATGCCGAGCGCCTGGGCACCAACACCCGGACGGGTGCGGTCAAAGGTGCGCATGGTGTGGACAAAGCCCATTCCCTCCCGACCACCGATAAGGTTTTCCTTCGGTATCCTGCAGTCCTGGAACACCAGTTCTGCGGTCTTGGAACACCGGATACCCATTTTGTCCTCAATCTTGCCGTAGGAGAATCCTGGTGTGCCGTCCTCAACAATAAAAGCGGATAGACCACGGGCGCCACGGGCAGGGTCGGTGGAGGCGATTACGCTATAGACCTTTGCCACACTGCCATTGGTGATAAACTGCTTTGTGCCATTAAGGATATAGTAGTCACCTTCACGTCTCGCCCTGGTTTTCACATTACTCGCATCAGAACCGGCCTGGGATTCGGTAATGGCAAACGCTGCCAGTTCACCAGCGGCAAGCCGGGGAAGATACTTTTTCTTCTGTTCTTCGGTACCGGCTAACAGGATCGGGAATGTACCCAGACCGCAGGCAGCATAGCACAGTGCCACCGCACCATCAATGCGCGACAGTTCCTCCACCACCAGACACATCTCCATTATGCCGCCACCGAATCCACCATACTCCTCGGGAATGTAAACACCCATCAGCCCCAGTTCTGCCATCTCCTTCATCAGTGCGAACGGGAATTCTCCGGTTCGGTCCAGTTCTGCCCTTACCGGCTTTATCTTTTCAACCGCAAAACGTCGGGTCAGTTCTTTCAGTTCCTTCTGGCTCTCGGTTAAAAAATACTCCATAATCAACTCCTTTTTAAGTGAATCTCTTTTTAATTTCTTCTTCTACCCGCATAACCCCGGTTTTGATAAGCAGGGCGGTCTGGTGATAGAATTCTATTGACCGACCGATCGGGTCAGGAATTTCTCCGTTTCTGCCAAGGAGCCGGACCTTGACCCCGGCATCAGGAACCTGTTGTGTTATCCATTCCTTATGTCCGGGTTCCATCACCAGAATCAGGTCAGTGGTGTTAATCATAGTTCTGGTCAACTGCCTTGCCCGATGTCTGGTTATATCCAGTCCCATTTCCCGGGCAACCGCAATGGCAAAATCGGTTGCCGGTCTGCCCTCGGGAGCAGCAATGCCGGCGGAGCCAATAGTTACGGGCAGCCCTGATAAAGACCGGGCAATTAGCGCTGCTCCCAGGGGGCTGCGGCACGAATTGCCGGTGCAGACCACTAAAATTGAGAATATCACCCCGGGACCAAGCCGCAGGGTGGTGGCAAGAATGTTTTCCAGTTCCATAATGGGTGCGGTGCCTTTACGCAGGAGGAGCGGAGGTGCGGTAGACAGGTCAATTAATGTTGGTCCGCTGCCGGTATTGTTGTCCTCAACCACAAGTGCTATCGCATCGCCGGTCAGGGTGATTAAGTCGTCTATCTCAGTCTCTGGTTCCGGGATGCCCAGCCACAGACCATCAGGATACTTTGCCAGCACCTCCCGAATTAACCGGTCCTCTGGCACAACCCAGCCTGACCCGGCGACCAGAGCGGCACTGGAAGTGGACAGTATCTTGGTTAATTCGGCGCGCAGCTTTTCGTTAATTCCGGGTGTTTCTCCTGCTTTGCGGGCATCGTCTATCAGACGACAGCGCACCAGCCCGGGCACGTCAACCACCGGTTTCTGGCTGACAATTACCGGCAGACCCCAGAGTGGTAAAATTACCTGACCGTGCTTTAATGCGTTAGTAACCTCGTCGGGTTTTGTCCGGACAAGCGGGATGTGGCGGGTCAATTCATGCCCTCTGATTGAGATAATGGAGCCCTTTTTCGCCAATGTCATGGCGATAATGCATCCCAGCAAAGTGAATCAATCCCAGTCCGTAGTATGCCCGGTCCCGTGCCTCGGAAAGTGTTTTTCCGATACCGGTTACACCCAGCACCCGTCCGCCGCTGGTGACCACCTTCTCATCAACCATCTTTGTGCCAGCGTGAAACACAATCGTATTTTCACCACCGGTCAGATTGCCCGAGATGGGTAACCCTTTTTCATAGGTTCCGGGGTAGCCCCGGGCAGCGGCGACAACACACAGCGCCCAGTGTTTACCGGAAAGGTCAGGTTCCAGGTTAATGGTCAGGTCACCAAGGGCACACTGCCGGCAGGCTTCTGCCAGATCACCTGGGAAAAGCGGGACGAGCGCCTGCGTCTCCGGGTCCCCAAACCGGCAGTTAAACTCCAGCACCTTTGGTCCATCCCGGGTAAGCATCAAGCCGGCATAGATCGCCCCGCGATATTCAACCCCTTCTTTGTTCAGCGCCTGAAGAAGCGGAGAAAATACCTCCTCAATGATTTGATTAAAAACCGCTTTGTTTACGATCGGCACCGGTGCATAGGCGCCCATACCACCGGTGTTTGGTCCGGCATCACCATCAAGCAGGCGTTTATGGTCCTGGGATGGTGACAGAAAAAGCAACTTTTTGCCGTCGCACAGCCCGATAATTGACACCTCTTCGCCTTCAAGATGCTCTTCAATAACTACCCTTTTTCCCGCTTCACCCAGTTTGCCGATTTTCATCAGGTCGTGCAGGGTGTTCAGCGCCTCTTCAAAGGAGCGGGCAACAGTGACACCTTTGCCTGCTGCCAGACCGGTCGCCTTGATTACCACCGGTAGTTTATGATTGCGCACATAGTTTTCTGCCTTTTCCATGTCTTCAAAAACCGCAAAGTTTGCGGTCGGGATACCATATCTCTGCATCAGTTCTTTGGCAAATGCTTTATCACCTTCCAGCCGGGCAGCAGAGCGGCTGGGTCCGAATATCGCCAGACCCCGGCTTTCAAACGCATCGGTGATGCCGGCAACCAGTGGTGCTTCGGGTCCAACCACGGTCAGGTCAACCTTGCCCTTTCGGGCAAAGGATAAAAGCCCGGGGATATCCAGCGCTTCAATGTCCAGGCATTCGGCAACCTGACTTATTCCCGCATTTCCCGGTGCGCAATACACAGTGTGTCCGGCACGGGCAACACTCCAGACAAGGGCGTGTTCACGCCCACCGCTACCAACAACCAGTACCTTCATTTTAATTCTCAATGTAGCAGTTATCTGTTTAATGTCAAGAAGTTATACCGGGTGGCGCAGGATATCGTTATAGGGATCGACCGCTAAAACCAGGCCTGTCTTTTTCCTTAATTTCATAATCTCTTTTAATTTCCTGTTTAAAGGGGCACTAATATCTGTGGCCAGAGAGAGGATAACCCCGGGAATCACCCGGTGGTATACCCCGGACCGTGAGGTAAAATTGGGTTCTGATGTAATAACTATAATTAATTGTGTAAGTTAACCGCATTACTGTTCCGCTGTCTTCTCCGGTGGTGTTATTTTTTTCATTTTTCCGGCTCTAATTGATTAAGAGAGTTAGTTATCGGGTAAGAAGGCACAGTTTTTTACGTTTTTCTTTTCCGGCGGAAATTGTTAAGACTGCTAAGTTGATACCCTGGGGTGTTTTTCCCTGATAAATAAAAACCCCGGCGCCGGCAGATAAACCGGTTTTACTTGTTGACAAGGGGCAATATTTTCTGGTATAATGTTTAAGAAAAATGAGTGGTAATTTTCTGTCCACTGTTTATTAAGGAGGCTTAAGATGGCAGATGAACAGACACCAATTGAGGAAAGTGGTTCGGTATTAGAACAAAGATACGGTGTACCATTTATTGATTTAACATCATTTAAATTAGATTCCGAGGTATTACAACTTTTTCCGGAAGATTTTTTACGTAAAAATAAGTTAATTCCTCTTTTCCGTTCTGGTAACAGTCTGGCGGTGGCAATGGTTGATCCGGGTGACATTTTTACCATTGACGAGGTGCGCCGGATGACCGGTATGGAGGTGGAGCCGATGGTGTGCCGGGAGATAGACCTTTATCAGGCGTTGAACCAGTATTATACCGCACCAACCGAGGTTGATGTGCCGGAAGAACCGGAGGTTACCAGTCTGGATGACCTGCCCCAGGAAGAGGGTGTAGCGGCAGCAGAACAGGGTGTGGAACCGAGAAAACTGGAAGAACTGGCATCAGAGGCGCCGGTGGTGCGTTGGGTTAACCAGATGATTATCCGGGCGGTGCGGGAACGGGCAAGCGATATTCACATTGAGCCGACCCGGGAAGGTTTGCGGGTGCGGTTCCGCATTGACGGCATTCTCCACCCGATCGTTTCGCCGAAGAAGGCGTTACAGCTGGCGGTTGTTTCCCGTATCAAGATTATGTCCCGGATGAACATCGCTGAGAAGCGTGTGCCCCAGGACGGTCGTTACGGTGCGATTGTTGATGGTCGCGAGATTGACTTCCGTGTGTCCACCTTTCCGACCACCTACGGCGAAAAGGTGGTGATGCGTATCCTGGACCGGATGCGACTTCTGTCCCTGGACGAACTGGGGCTGGTAGAAGAGTCTTACGAAACACTGCGGGAGATGATCGCCAAACCGCATGGTGTTATCCTGATTACCGGTCCCACCGGTTCTGGTAAGTCAACCACCCTCTACGCCATCTTGAATGAGATTCGTTCTACTGATAAAAATATTATTACGATTGAAGACCCGGTAGAGTACGACATTGATGATATCTGCCAGTCGCAGGTTAACGAGCGTGCTGGTTATACCTATCTTGTTGGTCTCCGGCACATCCTGCGTCAGGACCCGGATGTGATTATGATCGGTGAGATTCGTGATGCCGAAACAGCGGGTGTGGCGATTCGTGCCGCACTGACCGGACAGCTGGTATTCTCCACCATCCATACCAACGATGCCCCGGGCACAGTTACCCGTTTGATTGACATGGGTATTGAGCCATTTCTGGTGGCGTCCGGTCTGGAGGGCGTTGTTGCCCAGCGGCTGGTGCGGCGGATATGTCCGAAGTGCAAGGCTCCTTACGACCCGCCGGCAAAGATGCTGGAGGAGTTTGAACTGCCCCCCGGGACCAAATTCTATAAAGGTAATGGTTGCGAACACTGCCGCAATACCGGCTACCGGGGCAGAATCGGTATATTTGAGGTTATGAAATTAAACGACCGGATCCGGGAACTGGTGGTCACCCGACCGCCAACATCAGCGATCCGGGCGCTGGCGCGTGAATTCGGGATGAAGACATTGTGGGAGGACGGGATACGTAAGGTACGCAATGGTGTCACCACCATTGAAGAGGTTATGGACGAGGCGGAAAAGGTTGAATAATCCTAAAAGGGAGGAAAGATGCCCATATTCAGATATAAAGTTCGGGATAAAGAAGGAAAGATAATCTCCGGCACTTTAGAGGGAACCGATGTGAACAGTATTACCGAAAGGCTGGAGAGTTATGGTTACATCCCGGTAAGTATTAAAGAGGAGAAGGGCGGTGTCCTGGGACCGCAAATAGACATTGGCAAACTTTTTGAGCAGGTTAAGCCGGCAGACCTGATTAACTTTACCCGGCAGTTTGTTACCCTGCATCGTGCCGGTCTGCCCATGCTTGCTGCAATCGGTGCGTTGCAGGCACAGACCAAGTCCAAAGCCCTGGCAAGGGCGCTGGATGCGATCCGGAAGGACCTGATGGGTGGTGCGGCGCTGTCCGTGGCGATGGCAAAGCATCCGAGAATTTTTAACGAGCTTTATGTCAACTCCATCTGGGCCGGTGAAACCGGCGGTGTGCTGGACGATATTCTTGACCGACTGGTAATGCTGTTAGACCACGAGCGGAAGCTGAAATCGGATGTGGGCAGTGCGATGCGTTATCCAATTATCCTGATGGCGACATTTGTCTTGGCGGTGGCGGTGCTGGCGACATTTGTTCTGCCCAAGTTTGTTTCCTTAATCGCCACAGTTGGTGGTAAGATGCCCTTGCCGACCCAGGTTCTGTTGATTGTTACCGACTTCCTCGGCAAATACTGGTATCTGATGGCGCTGCTGCTGGCAGCGGTGGTGGTATTGTTCTATATGTTCATCCGCACCAGTGTGGGCAGGATGTGGTGGGACCGGTTCAAACTGCAGATGCCGATCTTTGGACCGATCATTTACAAAATGGCGCTCTCGCGCTTTGCCCGTATGTTTGAGACCCTTGACCGCACCGGTCTGCCGATTCTTCGCAGTCTCAACCTGGTTTCCAAGACTGTGGGTAATGTCTATCTAGCCCAGGCGATTGATAAACTGGCTGAGAGCGTTCGCCGGGGACGAGGACTGGCAACACCGATGCGGGAACTGGGCGTGTTTCCGCCCATGGTGGTTCAGATGGTTGCCACCGGTGAGGAGTCCGGTGCTCTGGACGACATGTTAAAACAGGTGTCAGATTATTACGACAGCGAGGTGGAATATGCGGTCAAGAACCTCACCGGGATGATTGAGCCGATAATGATCTTATTTATGGGTGTGGCGGCGGTGTTTCTGATTGTCGCCATTCTCATGCCCTATATGGCCATTCTCTCCAGTTTTGGTTCTGGTGGCGGTTACGGTATGCATTGAGAGATAAAAGGGCGTTTTTTCTCAACATATCTTCATCCTTTGCGTTAAGCCATAAACCGGGGTAAACGCAGGGGATTGTCCATTAATTGACAATTGTCTTAATAAAGGTTAAGATTTTTAGATGGGTGTAACGAGCCCGCGCGCGACACCATCCGGAGAGCGGGTTTTTATCCGGGCTTTAGCGTCAGAGCCGGTATGGCAGACATTTCTGCCCCGGGCAACTGTTCCGGAAAGTGCGACGATAAAACAGGTGGAGATAACCCGGTTAATCCAGGAGAAACCGGGTTTTTTAAATTTTGCCGGTGAAAGTTCAGCTCCGTTCCGGGTGGCGCTACCTCTAAACAAACTGCTTAATGCCCGTTCACCGGTTATGGTGGCGGTTGCTGAGTCAGGAGGCATTTTTATTGTTGGTTGTCCGGATGAGTCGGGCGCTGACGCCTACACCACGCTGGTTGCCGATATGCTTGCTGCCAGCACCCGGCTCTGGCGGATGGATTACGAGAAGTTTTCTAACCTGTTTGTTGAGAGTGATGGGGTGTCTCTGGAAGAGTTGATGCTGGAGCGCAGTCGGGCAGACTGGGATTTTGACCAGTTTCAGTCGGTGGTGACAGAGAATCTGGAACGGGGACGGTTTCCGATGTTGATTGTTACCGTCCTACCCGAGGGCGAGGTAAAACAGGTGATTGACTACCTTAACGGGATGAACCTTCGGGCACAGCTTTTGAGTTACTCAATAATTGTTCGGGGTGGGATAATGGTGGTGCGACCGTTGTCCATCAAAGATGAGTTTGCCCGACAGCCAGGAGAGATAAAGGCGGAGTCGGTGTTTACCACCGGTTATGGCTCAGGTGCTGGAGCCGGCACAGGAACTGGCACCACAGTCGAGATAAAGCCCAGACAGGAGGAAGTTGCGCCCGAGGTCCCACCGCTAGAGGAAAAGACCGAGGAACCGCAACAACCGCCATCAAGGATACCATTAGGTGCGATGCCCACCGAACCGGCAAAAAAGGTTGCCCGACCGCCAGGACCGGGGACAAAACCCGGAGTAATGTCCGGTAAAAGACCGCCACCCGGATCAAAAAAGGAGAAATAGATGCGACCATTTTGTGCCCGGGCAAGTGCGCCCAGCACGGGCTGGCTGGAGCTTCCGGCGGTGTCTGAGCCAGGTGATGTTGACCTTCTGGAACTTCTAAAACTGGCGCCGGAGTTTCTTATGATGGGGTTTGCAGAACAGCCACTGCCCAGAGCGGTTGCGGTTCTTCCTCAATCGGTATCAGGCAGGGTGCTGATTGCGATAGATGAGGCGGGAAAGATTACCATTGTTGGCTGTCCGGACCAGAAGAAAAAAGAGGGCATTAATCTGATGGTCGGTGACCTTCTGGCAGCCAGCGGACGATTATGGCACCAGCCGTTTACGGTGCTGGCAGAGATGTTTGGCAACAAAGATGGGCGGGCGTTAATGGCGCAGCTGCGCAGCCGGGCAGGTGGAAGTTTGGACGAGGCACAACTCAAGACCGCAATTGAAAAAAGTCTGGATGAGGGCAGGTTTCCGGTAATGATAGTTGTCAGTACTGTTGACAGCGCGGTTGAGGAGATGATGAACTATCTCAAAGGTATGAATATTGCGGTGCGGTTACTTACCTATGACCGGTTTGTTACCGACGGACTGGAAATAGTGGTACCAAGAGTGGTGGGTGAGGAGCCCGAGGTGGCAAAACCGGTTGCGGTAGAGAAAGAGCCATCGCCATTTCTGGAATACACCCCGAAAGTTTCTACATTTGAAAAACCGGTGGAAAAGAAAACCTATAAACCGTTTCCGGTTGAGGGCACAACACCAAAACAGCAGGCGATTCTCGAGCGGCTGGTTTATATTGAAGACCTGGGTTTGATTCACCGGGGTTTTGAGTTTTTCTCACCCCGGGCAGCCCAGCGCCCGGAGTCCGAAGGAACAATTGTGGTGGCGGTGGACTCAACCCGCTGGCCATTTCCCAGACCGGATGAGGTGATTGTGGTTGTCCGCACCGGTCGTGAGCACCTGGCGGGTGTGCTGGGAATGAAACCGCAGGAGGTTGAGGATTTTCTTCGCAACCTGCCCCGGGAGGAAAAAAGAGAACAGAAGGGGGTTTTATTGCTCTGGGCACGCAATCCCTATGAGGCGAACCAGCTGATTAATGAACTGCGGGCATTAAAAGAGGTTTCTCAGACCCGACCACCTGGAATAAGGTGAACAAACCTCTGGTTTTACTCCATATCTGCTGCGCACCCTGTGCCAGCGCCGTGATTAAAAGAGTTCAAAACGAATATGAAATTAAAGGTTTCTTCTATAACCCCAACATATTTCCGGAATCAGAGTATCAATTGCGTCTGTCCGGGGTCCGAAGGCTGGCAGATATTCTCGGCATTGAGATTGATAGCGGTGATTACGAATACGACCGGTTTCGGGAACTGGTGCTGGGGCTGGAGCGGGAACCAGAAGGGGGTAAACGTTGTTTGCTTTGTTACCGGTTGCGGCTGGAACGGAGCGGGCAGGAGGCAAAGGCAAATGGTGCGGAGTTTCTTGCCACCACCCTGACCATCGGTTCCAACAAAAAGGCGGCGGTAATCAACCCGCTCGGTGCGGAAATATGTGCACGGTTGGGGATTAAGTTTATTGCCGGCGACTGGAAAAAACAGAACGGCTTCAAACACAGTGTGGAAATTTCCCGCAATTTAGGGCTGTATCGTCAGAACTATTGCGGTTGTGAATTTTCCCAAAATTTCAAATAAAAAGGGCGGTGGCAATGCACCGCCCTTGATTTGTTTTTTATCGTGGTTATCGGCTGAGCACCAGTTTTGTCTCTATCCGATTATTTTCGCAATTCAAACGGCAGAAGTAGACACCAGCCGGAACCGCTCGTCCATAATCGTCTTTCCCATCCCAGCACCAGTTGCCATTACCAGTTACCGTGCGCACCAGTCTACCACTCTGGTCGTAGATGAAAAGTAGCGCTGCACCGCTAACTGGCGCCGCGAACCGCACCATACCCCGGGCCGGGTTGGGCAGGACTCGCAGTCCTGTTCGGGGCTGATAACCCGCTTGTTCCTCCTTAACTGCGGTTGGTGCTACGGTGGTGTATTTTATCGCTCTGCCTGAGACAAGCGGCGCAGTTCCACGGTTATATGTTCCATCAAAAAGGCACTGAATCGCATAGGTGCAGGTGGGGTCCTGGATACCAACGGTATTGAAAACATAGTTATTGCCGGTTAGATACTGGACAACGATGAGGTTGTCGCCGGTGGGTGTTGGAATCGTGTTGTCATAGATAAGGATCTCAAACTTATCCCATTGTTGACTGCTAAGGTAGTAGACTGAATCCCACTCAATCACAAACCGGTGATTCGGTGCATCGTGATAATACCAGACACCATTGCCGGCCGGCGGGTAGAGGTCATCCCAGTTCAGGCAGACGACACCGGGCAGACTCGTGGTCGGCAAAGCGGTATTAATGTAAACCGTGGCGGTGGTATAACCCGGTGCCACCCAGCCATTAGAACATATTGATACTTGGTTGAACTGAGTGCCATAGAACTGCCAGGTAAAGGGCAGGTCCACCTGAACCGTCTGGTCATCACTCAGATTCAGCCGTGTGCCGATATCTCTGATTTCCACCCAGGAGAACACTGGGTGTTCCGGATAAAGCGTGTCCCCATCATCATAAGCCCAGTAAATCGGTGGCTGGGCGTTGTCCGGAATCGGGTCGGTTACCACCAGCTCACCAACAATAATGGAGAAGGTTAAGGTGTCGTTATAACCGTTGCCGGTGATAAACAACGAGAGCCGTACCGATGTCTCTTTGGGCATACCAGCATGAATCTGAATCTGGAACGGATGGGATTCATTGGTTCGGGTAGAACAGGCAGGAATTGTTCCATAATTTGCGACTGAATCGGTAATCACAAACCTTGGGTCGTCAGAGCGCAATCGGGTGTTGATATTTTCCCCATTCTCATTGCCGATATTCCGCAAGGCAAGAACCAGCCCACCGCGTTCACCCGGGTCAAACCTGCCGTTTCCATTACCACCCGGGGGTGGATCAAGAACCGTCTTTTGCCCCAAGAGGAGGTAAGGACCGCTGTTGTTATTTATTAAGGAGATGTTATCGGCGGAGACCTCCGCCACCGGAGTGCCTCAGCCGCTGTAGGTGTAACTCCAGAGAGCGACTTTAACCTTCGCCACATCTCCCGGGTTAACACCGGGCAGGTTCTGGGTTATTTCGTCGGCAATGTTGAGCTCGTAGTAATTCCAATCCGGATTGGTGATGCGATACAGGCTTAATGTGGGTGAAGGAACCCAGGTGGCATAGGTGGAATAAAAATAGCGGGTTTCACCCAGCAAATTATCGTTCGCATCATGATAGCAGACCTGAAAACAGGCGGCAGGCCAGCAGGTGGAAGTGCCGCCGCTTTGCGAAAACTTCGCCCAGAACGAGAGTGTCAGGGCGACACCAGGCACATTAACCGTTTGACTCAGCCGGGTCCAGCCCGGATTGTCATACTGATAAACCCAGGCTTCATAGTCCGGGTCAGGGTCATAACCGGTTCCCCGCAGCGCCTGATGGGTACCATAACCGCTATCGGCATAACTCCAGCCAACAGATAACTCCTGTTCAAAATCGCCATTGGTGAGAAGTTCCTGTCCGGCACTTATGCCGAGAACGATTGGCAGGAAGAGGATCAACAACTTTCGGCTCATATTGCCTCCTTTAACTGAAATATTATCCGGATAAAAGAGTACCAGGTCAAGTTTAAATTTCTGTTATGTTAACCGGAGAAAAACAACGGCTGTTAATAATTTGTATTTTAAAAAAATCCCCCGCTCGCCCTGAAGCGGAAGCAAAAGAGACGATTTCAGGTTTTTCTTTGGCGGCAAATTTTACAAATTTTTCAATCTATCTATTTCTTGTTTTATTTCTTCGATAACTTCTGTATTGTAAATTTTCTTTTTATCACCTTCTTTTATGGAAATTACATAGAAAACTTTTCCCCCATACTTTATAGTAAATTTTTTGTGGGTTGCTTCTTGGTTTTTTCTTTCATTTATTATCTGGGTTATAAAAGCATAGCCCGCCGGCAAATAATCTATCCCACTCATCCGGCGCAGGTTCTATTTTTACGCCTAAAATATCTTGAAGTTGCTCGTATATTGTTT
>CAKZPX010000160.1 GCA_937139435.1 uncultured bacterium | reverse complement strand
AACCCGAGCCTGCCCTATTACCGTTCAACATTTGTCTCCAGTTTTATCAACCGCACCCCGAAATGGCCAATCATTGCGGTGGAGAGTATACCTGGTTCCGGGAATTTTGTGATGCTGCCACCCGATTCCGCACTTATCAACTGTCAGCGGGCACCAATCGCATTTACCAGTAACGGCTGGTTGCATCTCGTCTGTACCGACTCCACCCAGGACAGCCTGCTTTACTCCCGTTCCACCGACTACGGTTTCAACTGGTCCAGCCTGATTGCAATCTGCGGCAACCTTCTACCACAAACCCCTTCTTACAATATCGCCGGCTCAAAAAACTCCAACCGCCTGGCGGTGGTGTGGTCTCATCCGGAATCTACCGCACTCTGGATAAACATCTCGGAAGACGGTGGAAGCAACTGGTCTGGACCACAAAATATATTTCCTGTGCCCAGCACCATTACCGGTGCCCGACCAGGTAAATTTGGCGCCGGTGCCCTTTTTGATAGTAACGACCGGTTGAACATTGTCACCCAGGTGTGGAATGGTACCAATCAGTATCCTGCTGAAATATGGCACTGGCAGGAAAATAGAACACCGTCCTGGACACTTGTCTATCGTTTCGCACCCGGTTCGGTTCAGGTGCCGGCAGAACCGGGCGAACCCTTTGTCCTGCGTCCGAGCATAGGCGAAAACCAGCTTGACCACCAGCTATTTGTTGCCTGGCTCAACTACGACTCATTAAACTACGAGACCCGGACCCAGATTGCCCGTGCCGACATCTTTATCGCCCGCTCGGCTAACAACGGCATTAACTGGAGCCGCGCCCATAGACTTACCGGTCCGGACAGTTATTCCCGGCTCGCACCGGCGCTGGCCGCCACTGTCACCGACACCCTTTATATCATCACCGTCGTTGACCAGGTTGCTGGTATCTATGAACAGGGACGCGGACCCCAGACCGTCAACCCGGTTGTTGTCATCGCGGTGCCGGTCGCTGACCTGCCCGGTATTGAGGAGGAACAGAACACCGGTCAACGCCCGAAAATCCCGGCAACAATCTACTCCGCGCCGAACTTCTTACCCGATCCGCTCCGAGCGCACCGCAACCGCTCCCCGGTAACAATCTACTCCAGTACCGGACAACCGGTCCGCACCGATCAGTTACCTGCCGGGGTTTACTTTTTTACCACGGACACCGTCAGGATGGTAAGAAAAATTGTCCTTGTCCGGTAGATGTCTCGGCTCCTGTTTTTTCTTATTATCTGCCTCGACATCAGCGCTGCCGAAATCCGCATTGACACCATCGGCTGGACAACCCGCGACCGCCAGTCTGCCGGACCAGCGGTGCGCTACATTGTTAACGACACCCTGCGCGGGGTTCATGCCATCTACAAAGACGGCTACGGTGAAATCCGCTATAACTTCAAACCCCGAAACAGCACCTGGCGCTGGCAGAACGGCATTACTATCAACCCTTATCCCCGCAACCTTGGCTCTCTGGACTATAATGTTATCAACGGTCGGGCAATAATCTCCTGCGACTTCCTTTCCCGCAACACCCGGATTGTTTCCTATTTCATTGATTCAGCACCCGGCGCCGGAAGATTTAAAGAGATTTATGTCACCACCGGTGCCGAACGCCCGATGGTTGCTGCCGGACGCTACGGCTACCCTAAATTTGGTGCCATCCGTCGGGACACACTCTTTTACATCGGACCATTCTCATCTTTCCGGGTAGGAGAAATTGGACCCTTTCCGCAACACACCCTGATTACCGCCAAAAACTCCTCCCGGCTGGGTTTCCTCTGGACCAACTATAACAACCACAAACTATTCTTCCGTGAGACCCCGGACAACGGTGGCACCTGGTATCGCACCCGTCCGCTTTCTGACAGCACACCCGCACCATTCCGGTTCTCCCTTTTTGGTGCCGGTGGTGTCTACGACTCGGTGCACATCCATATCGTTACTGACCTTTATGACGGCAGCAATCGGGGAAATGTTCAGCTCTGGTACTACTGTCCAGCCGCCACGCCCGCCTGGCACTTCATCTGCACCAACACCGTCTCCGACACCACCCGCCTCGGTTATCACACCGCTGCCCTGGCCCGACCGAGCATCGGCATTGACCGACGAAAAATTAACTCTGACCGCAACCTGCTCTATGTTGTCTGGGAACAGTTTGATGAAAACAATATTGATGAAAACACCGGTCTCTACCGTGCCGACATCTGGGCATCCGCCTCATCGGACAACGGCAGAACCTGGTTGCCGCCCATCAGACTCACCACGCCTGACGCCACCAGCAAACGCTTCCCCTTCCTTGCTGAGGTGGTGGACGACACCTTGCACATTATCTACTTTGCCGACCTCATTGCTGGTTCCTGGGAACTGGGCGAAGGCGAGAAGACCTCCAATCCGGTAATCTACCTGCGTGTCCCGGCAGCCATTTTCTCTGCCTCCGGTACCGAACCCGTTACCTCGCACCGCCGCTCTGCCCACCCGGGCACATTATTAGCTAACGCTAACACCGGAAAACTGCAATCGCTTCTTCGTGCCGGTACCGGTAAAATCAAAATCTTTGACCCTGCTGGTCGTCTCCACTCCGGTGACCCGAACCTTTTACCAACTGGTGTCTATCTACTGCTCAGTAACGATTCCACCCGGCATATCAGCCCATTTATCAAAATTCGCTGAATCTGCCCGCCTTAACCCTTTAATTCTGATGTGCAGTGCGGACAGCGAATCGCCTTAAGCGGAATTTGTGAATAACAGAACTGGCACTCCTTACTGCTTGATGCTGGTGGTGGTGCCTCCTGCTTTCTTCTCAACATATTAATTGATTTTACAAGCATAAATACCGCCAACGCGACAATCAGAAAGTTAATAATCGTATTGACAAATATCCCGATGTTAAGTGTCACCGCACCCGCCGCCCTGGCTGCGGAGAGCGAGGGATAAGGCGCTGGCACCGTTCCCTCTTTCAGCACAATAAAAAGATTAGAAAAATCCACCCTGCCCAGTAGCAAGCCGATTGGCGGCATAACCACATCCGCCACCAGAGAAGCAACGATAGCGCTGAATCCGGCACCGATAATGATACCAACCGCCATATCAATCATGTTGCCGCGCATCGCGAACTCTTTGAACTCTTTGAGCATTCCTGCCTCCTTTTCGGTTGCTATTATATACAAGTTAGCTGGATAATGTCAAAACAACCATGTTGTCGATTATCACCGGCAGGCAATGGTTGACACTATTGTGATTATCGTTATTCTTATTAAATTGCAATCGGAAAACAGGAGGAATCGTGGCTAAACATTGTGAAGTCTGCGGTAAAGTGGCAATTGTTGGCTCTAATATCAGTCATGCCCATAATGTTACCAAAAGACGCTGGGAACCAAATCTGCAACGGGTGCGGGTAAAGGATGGTAACACCATCCGCCGGATGTGGGTCTGTACCCGGTGTCTGCGTTCTGGAAGGGTGCAGAAGGGATAAACCTCTGATACCCCGAATGCAGCTGCTGACAGAAAGAAACCACCCGATATAAGGAGGTAACCGTGAAATACCTGATTACCGGAATAAGTGGGTTTGCGGGCAGTCATCTTGCCGAATACCTTTTAAGCCTTGGCAATTGCGAGGTGCACGGCACCATCCGCTGGCGCTCGCGCACCGAAAATATTGAACACCTGAAAGGAAAGATTCATCTGCATGATTGCGACCTGCGCGACGCCACCGCCGTTTATAACCTGATTGCCGAATTAATGCCCGATCGGATTTATCACCTCGCTGCCCAGAGTTTTGTGCCGATGTCCTTCACCGCACCAGCCGAGACAATTGTTACCAATGTCATCGGACAGTTAAACATATTTGAAGCGGTGCGGGCAACCGGTTGTAAATGTTGGATTCAGATTGCCGGCTCCAGTGAGGAGTATGGACTGGTTATGCCGGACGAGGTGCCGATAAAAGAGACCAACCCCCTGCGGCCGCTCAGCCCTTATGCGGTGAGCAAAATTGCCCAGGATATGATGGGCTACCAGTACCATCAAAGCTATGGCCTGCACATCATCCGCACCCGTGGTTTCAACCACACCGGACCGAGAAGGGGCGAGGTGTTTGTTGCCTCCTCCTTTGCCAAGCAGATCGCCGAGATTGAGAAAAACAAACGAGAACCGGTGCTCTATGTTGGTAACCTGAATGCGGTGCGTGACTTCACCGATGTCCGTGATACGGTGCGTGCCTATTATCTTATCCTGGAAAAAGGGATACCGGGCGAGGTTTACAACGTTGCCACCGGTGAGGGACACAAAATAGAAAAGGTGCTGGAAATTCTTAAAGGAATGGCAAGGACTAAATTTGAGGTCCGGCAGGACCCCAAACGCCTGCGTCCCAGTGATGTTGAGCTCTTAATCGGTGATCCAACAAAACTGAAGCAGGCAACCGGCTGGGAACCACAGTATAAACTGGAACAGACCCTTGCCGAACTTCTGGACTACTGGCGCGCCCGGGTTTAAAGAAAAGCAACGATGCCGGACAAAGGCAAAAGGGTTCTCATCACCGGTATTGAAGGGTTTGTCGGAACCCATCTTGCCCGTTACCTTACCGAACTCGGACATCAGGTATCCGGCATCCATCTTAAACCGTGCGCCGAACAGCTGCCTGCCGAGCTCTTTTGCGCTGACATCCAGAACCTGTCCCGGGTAAAAGAGATGCTGGAACAAACCCGTCCGGAATGGCTGGTCCATCTTGCCGGTGTCTCCTCGGTCGCTGAGGCGGAAAAAAACCCGCTGTCCGCCTACAACATCAACACCCTGGGCACCCTGAAACTTCTGCTTGCGGTGCACCAGTTAATGCTTCCCTGCCGGATTCTTTTAATATCTTCGGCTGATGTCTACGGTCGCTCCGACCGGCAGCACATTGAAACCGACACCACCGCACCTTTAACCGTCTATGCCCGCAGTAAACTCCTGGCAGAAGAGATCGGTCGCCTCTATTACCAGAGCTGGGAAATGGATATCATTATCCTGCGTCCCTTCAGCCACACCGGACCGGGTCAGGCACCAAATTTTATCTTTCCCAAGGTGGCTCACCACATCGCCCGGGTGGAAAAGGGCAAGGCGTCCCCGGTTCTGGAGATGGGCGACCTTTCGGTTCAACGTGATTACACCGATGTTCGGGACATCGTCCGCGCCTATGTCCTGGCGCTGGAAAACTGCCTCAGCGGTGAGACCTATAATGTCACCTCGGGCAGGACAATACGCCTCAAAGACGGTGTTGATTACCTCTGCCAGCTTGCTAATAAAAAAATTGAGATTGTCACCGGCAACGCTGAAAAACGCCCCTATGACATTCCCTTCCTCAGCGGTGATGCCCGGAAATTTACCGCCATCACCGGCTGGCAACCAGAAATCCCGTTTGAGCAAACCCTTGCTGACCTTCTGGAATACTACCGGACGAGGGTTTATTAACCAGAGCGAGCAGCAACCTTTTACCGCTCTTCTGCCCATTATTGAAAATTATTTTACCCGCCCCGACCTGAGACCTTGAAACTATCAATTATCATCGTAACCTACAATAGCGCCGCTGATATCGTCCCCTGCCTGGAATCAATCGCCTTTGCCGGTGACTACGAGATAATTGTCATTGACAACGCCTCCCGGGACCAGACCCGTGCCCTCCTTGCCCGATTCCCGCAGATAAAACTCATCAGCAACGAACAGAACCTCGGCTATGCCCGTGCCAATAACCAGGGTATCGCCCTGGCCCGAGGTGAATATGCACTGCTGTTAAACCCTGATACGGTAATCCAGTCCGGCGCGATTGACCTTCTTGTTAAGTACCTTGACACACACCCGGAGATTGCCGCTGTCGCCCCCCGGCTCCTGTATCCGGATAACACCCCGCAACTGTCCATCCGTTCCTTCCCCACCTTTACCAGCGTTATATGGGAGATAACCACTCTGCCCCGCATCTTCCCACACTGCCGAACACTGGGCAGATGGCGACGGCGTTACTTTGACTACGAAACACCGGCAATTGTGGAACAACCAATGGCATCCTGTCTCCTCATCCGGCGCGCGGTGCTTAACGAACTGGGCGGATTTGACGAAAACTTCCCCATCTACTATAACGATGTTGACCTCTCCTACCGGATGCACAAAAAAGGGTATAAAACCGCTTACCTGCCTTCATCCCGCGTCTATCATAAACTCGGTGCCAGCACCGAGCCGTTAAAAAAGAAATTGATATTTGAAAACCACCGTGCCCTTTTTAAATATCTAAAAAAACATAACACCGGTGCCCCGTTCTGGCTCAAAGCGATAATCCTTTTACCCCTTCTCGAGATAGCCGCGCTGATCCGCGTGCTCATCCACAAGAGGTGGACAGCATAGAAAAATAAAACCCCGGTTTCGTTAGTAACCCATTCTAAAAGAGAAATCAGACCCAACCGAGCCGATTAAGATAACCCGCCAGCCTCTCGGCCTGAACCCGGCGGTTAAACCGACTGCGGTCTGAGATGGTCAAAGAACCCGGCTGCTGCTTAATCTCCTGAATAAAATTTCTTAAACTTGCGCCATCAGCACACACCGCACCAGCGCACAACTCCTTAATTATCTCTCCCGCCTCATCCTCGCCATTACCCCAGAGGATGATCGGTCTTTCTGCCCCGAGATACTCATAAAGTTTTAAGCCCACCGGTTGTTCGGACTTACCAATATAAAGCAGAAAATCAGCCCCCTTCATTAGGGCAATCGCCCGGGCGTGCGGCACCAGTCCTAACAGCACCACCTGCGGACTCTTCATCAACATCCGGGCGCTCTCCTCATCAACCCTGCCGGCAATATAAAACCGGGCTGATGGCACCTCCTGCAGTGCCGAAAGAAAAGATTTAATCTCTGCCCGATTCTCCCAGAGATTACCAGCATAAAGAATACCAACCTCCTCGTCACCGGTGTCAGCACTATCTGCGCTCCGTTTCTGCACCCGAGCGACCTTGCCGGGTTTTTCCGGCACAACCGCAAACTCCTCCGGGTCAAAGCCGTTTTCTAATATCACCATCTTCTTTCTCACACCACCCCACCACTCCCCGTCCTCAGAAAACCTGACCAGCCGCTCCGCTGTGCCCCTGTTCACCGTTAGAATCAGCTCGGCCTGATTAAGAATCTTATCCCGCAACCGTCGGATAAAACCACGCTGATAAAATGGGGGCGTTCTAAAACCCGCTGGCCAGGGATCACGAAAGTCCGCCACAAAAGGCAGTCCGCTCGCCCGGGCAAGTCTTAACCCGATCACAAGACAGGTCCAGGGTGGTGCGGTGGCAAAAATTACTCTGGGTTTAAGCCGGTTGACCAGCCTCCTGCCGGTACTTAAGGCAAACGGCAGCCAGCCAATTTTGCTATCCGGGAAAAAAATCAGATTACTCAGCCGGGAAATGCCCGGTCCGGATGAAAACTTTAACCTGGTCCTTCCCTTTATTCCCAATTGATAAAGAAGCCGATTCGGGTCCAGGCTTTCGGTGCGAAATACCACTGCCCGGTTCAAATCCCGGGAAAGTTCCGGGTCATAGGCGTAATAGGCAACCGGTCGCACTGTAAGGATCACCGGCTCCCAGCCAAAATCGGGTAAGTACTTTGCCAGTTTTGTTACCCGCATCACACCCGAGAGTCCGAGCGGTGGCGTGTAATAGGCAACAATCAAAACCCTATTCATTACCACCCCCTCCGGGTAGATGTTCAGCGATCTGTGCCCGCACCGCATCGGCACTCATCCGCACCAGCCGCAAACCATCCAGGAAACTAAAGAGACCGTCAATATCCAGAGTCAAAAAGTGGTCCTCAACCTGTAAATCATCGGGTAGATACCTGAAAAACGCTCCTGAACCCAGCCCATCTTCCAGCCGGAAAATGTTGTCGCTGATTGCCTCTCTTATCACACCGTAATCAGGTAGCGGAAACCTGCCTTCACCCACCCGCTCCTTCGGGCAAACCAGCACCTTCCCCTCCATATCAACCGCCTGGATACCATTTTTCTCTAACGCCTCAGCCACCAACCCGCCATAGGTTGCGCCCAGAAGATGAACAATATACGCCTCGCCCCCTTCAATAAAATAGGGGAACTCGCCTTGCTTCAATCCCGGAAAAATCCTTGACTTCAAAACCTCGGCCATCTGATAATAATAGCCGCCGGTGCCGGTGCCTTCAAAGACCCTGGTGCTCAACGACACCGCCTGTAACGGCTTAACCAGTAGCACCTTATCCTTTTCCCGCCGCTCCACCGTCTCCCAGGACCTGCCGGCAAGGACAAACCGGTTCAGGACGAAAAACACCGTGCCGATCTCCTGACCGCTCGTCACATCCAGCACCTGATACTGCCCGAAACTCTTCTCCTGGATATTGGAGTGAATTTTTCCTGACTCCACACCCCGTTCCAGCGTCGGAGCGAGAAAGTACACCCCGGCACGCCGTTCCACCAGTTGTCCCTGCTGCACCAGATGTAAAAAAAGCCGCTCCACCACCGCACTATTTCCCACCAGCGGTTGAAATATCTGCCGCACCTTGTCAACGGTTGTGCCGATCCGCCGGCGCTGAAAACAATAGGAAATAATCTGCTGGGGCAGAACCGAAAGACAAGGGGTATAGCGTCGGTCAAAAAGCCTGCCCTCCCGGGCGCAGTCAATAAATGTCTCAAACAGAAGCCGTTCCCAGCCGTCAAGATAAACCCCGATCATATAGAGCCCGTTCTGTAACCGGCGATTTCCCCGACCGATCCGCTGCAGAAGCGACGAGACGTTAAACGGCGGGCGAAAAAGCACCACCGCATCCACATCGCCAATATCAATCCCCAGTTCCAGGGTTGAGGTGCAGCAGAGAATCCCGGTGCGTTCCCGGTTCATCTTTGCCTCCACCTCCTCCCGCACCTGTCGGGTAAGGCTGGCGTGATGCACCCACACCTTGCCAGAAAATGGTGGAAGGTCAAATAGCCGCACCCCGGACTCGGCAAGGGAACGAGCATTAAAAAAGCAGAGCACCTTATGGCAACCCCGTTTCTTTAAAAGCTCCACCACCGGCACTGGCCAGTCCTTACCCCCTTTGAGTAACTCGGCATTAATCTCCCGGCGATTACCCACCTGAACCACACCGCTCTCTGGAAAGTAACGCCGCCCGATCTGGATATCATCAATCGTTGCGGAAAGGGCATAGCCCTTAATATCCGGATTGATCAATCTTAACCGCTCCAGCAGGATGCGTAACTGGTCACCCCGAGGTGTATTGTCCAGAAGATGAATCTCGTCCAGAATTACCGCTGCCAGGGTCCGGAATATACCGGTATGCCGGCAGAGCAGCGAGTCAAACGACTCCGGTGTGGTCAAAAGCATAAAGGGCAGGCGCCTTTCATCTATCTGCGGGTGGTCGCCGGTCTTGCGCTCCACCTTCAAACCCAGATATTCCATCGGCTCCACCAGACGGCGATAAAGGTCGTTTACCAGTGCCCGGGTCGGCGACACATAAAGCACCGCCATCCCGGTGCGTCCTTCGGCAAGCAACCGTTCTACCACCGGCGCCACCACCGCCTCGGTCTTACCCGAAGCCGCCGGCGAAATAATTACCAGATTCTCACCGGCGAGAATCCGGGGGATTGCCAGCAGTTGCACCTCGGTCAACCTGCCAAAACGGGCAAAAAATGCCGGATAGGTACGCACCAGCGCGGCACGCACCGCCCGCTGTTCTTTCACTGTTTCATCCATGGAGATAATAATTATCAGGAAGCAGCAGATTGGGGTATGAGCCCTGCCTGGCGTAACCGGGCAATGTCCAGTGCCTCAACACAGCATTTGATAAATCCCCGCACCCCGAAACTGCCCTCGCGTGCCGCCCGGGTTAAAATATTCTTCTGCTCCGGAACCGGCAGACTGAAACCGGGATAGGCGCGCTCATAGATCCGCACCATCGTGGCAAACGCATTCGCCAGTGCCTGGTCTTCCAGTGGTTTTAGTTCTATCCGGTGCCGCACCGCATGTGCCAGTCGGATATAGGCATATTCACCTGGCGTCGGTGTGGTGGCAAATACCACCAGTAGCGCCGGCTCCCGATAGATGTAGGGTACCGGTCGCACCTGATTATGAATCAACCGTTCATTGACCAGCTTCAGGTCCGGGTCGTTCTGGGCCACCCGCACCAGCCCGTCCATAAAGTTAACACTCTTGGCTAAATAAAATACATCCCACTCCCGGGTAACCGTCTCTGCCTCGTCAATTAAAAGCACCAGCCCTTTCAACCCCTTCTGCCGGGCGATAATGGCTAAACCCGAGATGATATAGCAAAAGTAGTCTGCTGCGGTGGAGTAGTCATAAAGCGCCGGAATCCCCTGCGCCCCGCGTACCCGATACGGTGTGCGCATCTCCACCGCATACTCTTTGGTGCTCTCAGCCTCCATAAACTGCCAGAACACCTCGCTCTCCGGTGCTGCCGGGTCAAGCCTTCTTAATTTACGCAGCACCGGACCAAAGAATATATGGTCGCTTAAATCCAGGTCCACCGCCGCCCGTAAAAGTTCCCGAAAACCCTGCTCCCTGCCGTCCTGAATAAAGCGCAGATTGCGCACCAGTTCCCGATAAACCCTTTTCGGTCGGTAGGGCGTCACCTCCTGCGGGTCAAACTGCACCATGCTCACCGCCATCCCCTTTGCCAGCGCCCGATGGTGCAGATACTCTAAAAGATGGGTCTTGCCGGTGCCGTATTCGCCTTCAATCATAAAAACATCACCCCGGTTGCCCGCCAGTGCCTCCAGCGCCCGTTCAATCAGTTTTACCTCGGCCTCCCGCCCAAAGGTAAACATCTCCACATCCTGATGCGGGACAATTCCAAATCGGAACGCCTCTATCATCCGGCAGGCGCTCACCCGGTCAACATTCTCCACCCCGGCGGTGGCAAAGTCCAGAAGTCCACCATCAAACTCAACCAGAAACCGCACCCGGCTCTTCGGTAACCACAGCCGTAACCCGGTCTGAAACCGCACCAGAAGTTCCGTCCCCTGCCACCGGCTATCAATTACCTCGCCCTCACCAAATACCGGATGGGAAACAAGTACCCGACGCCGTCCCGGCATCGCTTCAGAACTCTTCACTTTCCACCCGTTCCCTTTCACTGCGTTCCAACCGCTGGGTGGTCAGCCGCAGCAGTTTTTCTGCCTCCCGCTCGGAAAGAACCGAACCGGGTTTCGTCCTTAGCTGATGGAGAAACTCCACCGCTGCGACAACAAACAAACGCCGATAACTGACATCCAGGACAAAACCCTTCACCGCCGTCTCGGCCAGCACCCGCAGGCTCGGCACCGCATCCGGCAAATCCGCCCCATAGGCGCTCTGAAAGAGCGCCACCAGCCGCTTACCCAGCTCCATCAGAAATTGCACCGGCTCCATCCCTAGTTCCTCCAGGTTGATACGCACTCCGACCGGATTGGTCTCGGAAAAGGTGCTGCGCAGGCGCTGTTTCAAAGCCTCGTAAACCGGTCCGGAACCCTCCAGAAGCAGGTTCTCATCCGGCACCGCATAGAAGAACATCGCCCCGGGCAGGCGGGAATTACCGCATTCGTCCACCAGTTGCCTTAAATTGTCCAGTGCCCGACGCTTGTCCCGGGATGAAGATATTGACATCCCTCGCTCCGCCTCGTCAAACAGCAGCACCAGCCCGCGAAAACCAATCGCATGCACCCATTGAATCAGGGAACGCAGCATCCGGAATGCGGTGGACTTGTCTGTCCGCTCCGAGATCTTAAACCTTGCCCTCACCTCTTTGGTTATCTCCTCCCCCTTCAACCACTGCACCACCTCGGTGAACCCGTCAAGGTCTTCGGCAAGGAGTGCGGTAAATGCGCCCTTCACCGCATTAAAGAAACTGGTGGAGTCGGTCATCGGCAACTGCAGCAGGTATTCGGTTAATCGCTCGGGATTGTTATCCTTGCGCCGCCAGTCCGCTGCCCAGTAGCGCAGCACCGATTCAATCCCCTTATCCGCCAGCGTGGCGATCCTTGCCGTCTCCTGCGGCGCGGTGATATTTAACACCACCGCCCGATAGACCAGTTCCAGTTTATCAAATGGACACTCGGTCGGCGAAAGACTCACATAGGCAACACAGTAATTGTGCCGGAACGCCAGGTTGCGCACCGAGTAAAGAAAATGGGTCTTGCCACCGCCGTAATTACCGGTAATCAGTTTAAAACTGGATAGATTAAACTTTAAAATCCCGTTAAGATACTCCTCCTCCACCACCTTTAACAACCGGTCCAGCCCCACGGTAAACGCCTCAATGCCAAACTCCGGTGGTGTCCCGGTCGACCCCAACTTATTGATTATTGCCCTTGCCAGTTCCTTTTCCATAACACCTCGCCTCTTCCGGCAATCACTGATTTTATCCCCTCTTACTGGGAGGGGTTACCTGCACCGCCCGACTCTGCCCTGACAAATGCGATATAGGAGTAATGTGTCCCCTCGCCTCCTTCGTTATCCGGCACCCAGAGCGCCTTTGCCTTCTCGGCAGTGGCGGCAAAATTTGCCACCGCCAGCCTGATCTGCCGACCCTCAACCGTACGCACCCCGGAACGCTTCAGCAGATAAAGGTCGTAACTGAACCGAATCCGGGGATACTCAACAAACCTGTCTTTCACCGGATTAACCTTAAAACCCTCGGGCTGCATCAAAAACACCATCTCGCCCAGAAGATCAATAAGAAAAACCCGCTCCCCTTCGCTTATCCCCTGATTGCCACACAACCGCCGGTAGGCGGTAAAAAGCCGGCGGGCAAACTCCTCTGGTTCCCTGATCGCCCGTTTCTCCAGGCTTTCCTGATAACTGCGCAGTAACTTTGCCAGCCCGAAAGGCTCCAGCGGCACACCGGTCTTTAAACGCTCAATCTCCGGTCCCCAGAAGATTGTTGCCCTTCCAGTGGCAAAGTCGACCCGCACCGAGAAAAGACCGCACCGTAAAAAGGGCAACTGCCCCTTCACATCCATACCACTGCCCGCCAGCCCCTGGAAAAGTTGCTTGCCAAACTCAAACCGAAACTCATTCTTCGCCTCCTCCACCCCGGTCCGTTCACCCTGTAACCACTCCTCCAGACGCGCCTTAACCTCGCCACCACCCAGCTCGTTAACCAGCCGGGTGATATCAACCAGCATCTTTTCCCGCTCATAGGCGCGGCGCACCGGTTCGGCAAGCAACTTCTGATAGGCAACCAGCCGTTTGACCAGTAACTGGGAATTATGCACTGTCGTCTTTAAAATGGAAATCAGCCCTTCCATAACCTATCAGTATATTAACATTCAACCGGGTGTCAATCCACTAAATCAGTCACTGAATTTTAGAAAAAAAGAAATTAGGGCACACCGTTGCCGCCAGCACCTTTTTATAAATAAGAGCCCGATTTGCGTCCGAAATAACGCCCGGGTTATCCCCCGGACATTGCCCCCGGGGATAACCTTCACAATGGCAATGGATTAGAAAATTGAACCCACAATTCCCCGACCGGTAAGGGGTATGTCCCTGGACAATCCCGGGGACGACCCGGAAGAACAAACCCCTGCTTAACATTGGTATCCCGCTCGGGCTTCTTTTTCACCTCATCCCCCTCCCGCCCATCAATCCGCTCCACCTGACCCAACCATTGGTATAACCCGTTATCTAACCTTGATTCCGCCTCAGAAATATCCGGCGCATTTAACAGCCCGTCTCATCAGCAGCGATATTGTCCGTCTCCGGTTCAGGGATTAGAGCACCCCTCCGGATTGAGAAACCCGGGTTTTCCGATGGTAATAAAAAATTGTTGCTTGACATGAGACCGATTTTCAGTATAATGACTGACTGGTCAGTATAGATAAATTTTATGCGGCAAAAGTCAACGGAACGCAGGAACGCCATTCTGCAGGCAGCGTTTAACACCGTCTGTGCCCGTGGTTACTACGAGACCCGGATTGATGATGTTGCCCGGGCCGCGGGTGTTGCCAAAGGCACCGTTTACCTCTACTTTAAGGACAAACCCGACCTTTATGTAGGCGTCACCGTCTGGCTCATTAATCAGGCACGGACAATAATCAAAGATATCGCCCGGCAGCAATGCTCGCCCAGCGCAAAACTCCAGCAGGTGTTCTCCTCCTGGGTTGAGCACCTGCTCTCACGACCAACCGCAATCAGCCTGATTTTTCCGGAAATGAACTATCACCACTGCGCCATCACCCCGCGTTTCCGGCAGAGGGTCATGCCCGAATTAAAAAAACTGATTGATGACCTGTCCGCCCTGGTTCGGGATGGTATCCAAAAAGGTGAGTTCCGGAAGATTGACCCCCATCTTGCCGCAATATCTTTTCTCGGTGCGTTTCACGCCGCACTTTTAGGTGTGTCCCGGTATCTGGGTGGAAAAAACACACCGGAACGGGCGCTGGATATATTCTTTTACGGGATAAGGAGGTCTGTATGAGAGCGGAAAATCCCCATCACCAGAAAAAAAATAAAAGCACACGGGTAACTGGCACCGGCCTCGGGCTCGGGAAAGCCCTCACCTTTTTCTATGCCCTTACCCTGCTAATACCGGCACGGATGATAGCGGATACGCTCTTCCTGGATGCGGAAAAGGCGATAGAACTGGCGCTGAAAAACAACCCGCAGTTAAAGCAGTATCAGGAAAAGGTGCTGGAGGCAAGGGATGGGAAGGCGGTCGCCTTCAGTAACTTTCTTCCCCAGCTCTCTGCCTCGGCAACCTATACCCGGCTCGGCAGTGTTAATGAGATGGAACTGGTCACCCCGACCTATCGCCAGCTGTCCCTGCGGGTGTACGACCCGCGCACCGGCGAAATCATTGGCTTTACTGACTCGGTGCCCTTGCCGGTGGGTGCTGATACAATGAGTATCGCACTGGGCTCGCTTAATAACTATAACCTCCGCCTCAATCTCCAGCAAACCCTGTTCACCTGGGGAAAACTGCTCAACGCCTACCGGATTGCCGGTTTGGGTCTGGAGGCGCAGAAGGCTGCCCGGGAACAGACAGAGCAGGAGATAAAACTCCAGGCACTGCAGGCGTTCTATCAGACGCTGCTGGCAGAAAAAACCGTTGCGCTTTTACAGGAGTCCTATGAGCAACTCCAGCGCCATGTAAATCAGGTGGAAAAACTCTATGATAACGGACTTGCCAGCCGGCTGGATTTTATGCGCGCCCGGGTCAGCCTGACCAATATGGCGAATCAATTAACCCAGGTTCAGAATGGTGCGGAAATTGCCCGGGCGGTTCTTTGTAACATCACCGGCATCCCTTTCACCACCACCATTATCCTGGACGAGGAACTGAAACCCGAGCCACTACCTTTTGACTCGGTTCACGCCATTGACACCGCCCGGCGCTACCGCCCGGAACTGGTGCAACTGCGCCGGCTCGTCCAGATCGCAGACCTCAATGTGCGCATCGCCCGCACCGCCAACCTGCCGACCCTGTTTGCCAGCACCAACCTGGACTACAAAAAACCGCTCGGCTTTGAAGATAAATGGGGACAGGACTGGAACGCCACCATCGGTCTGTCCTGGCCATTATTTACCGGACTGGGTAACCTGCACAAACTCCGTCAGGCAGAGTCCCGCTATCGCCAGACCCGCTGGAACGAGAAAATGGTTGAAGACGCTATCGCCCTTGATGTCCGGTCAGCGATTAAGAACTTAATGCAGGAGGAGAAAAACATCGCCTATCAGGGCGAGAATGTCCTCCTCGCGGAAGAGGCGTTCCGGCTGGCCGAGGAAAAGTATAGAAACGGGCTGATCAGCAACCTGGAGTTCCTTGACACCCAGCTTGCCCTGACCCAGAGCCGATTGTCCTATTTTACCGCCCTGGCCAACTACCAGATTGCCCGGACAAAGTATCTGCGGGCGATTGGCAAATTTTAAGGAGGAGAAATGAACCCATATTTAATGAGAAAACTATCCCCGCCGATGAAATCTATCACCCGAGCCGGAAAACTGACCCCGGTTATTACCCTTATTTTACTCATACTCATCACCGACTGTACCGGTCGCCGGGGGGAAAAGACCCAGGCACCGCCTCCCGCAGTCGTGGTCGCCCGGGTAGAATCGGGAACGGTAAGCCGCTCCATTCAACTCCTTGGCATCCTGCAGGGTGAAGAACAGGTAACTGTATACCCCAAAATCACCGGTCGGGTAACCGCCATCACCCGTCCGGAAGGTTCAACCGTGGCTGTTGATGAACCGATTGGCTATGTGGTCAATGACATACCGGGCATGGACTACAAACCCGGACCGGTGCGCTCACCCATCGCCGGAACTGTTGGCAAGGTGTATGTTGAGGTAGGACAGACCGTTGCTCCAGGCGTACCATTTGCCGCTGTCGCCCGCTTTTCCAGCCGGATAAAAATGAAGGCGCTGGTCAGTGAGGTTGACCTGCCCTATATTAAACCGAATGCCCGGGCACAGATTTCATTCTCCGCTGTCCCGGACACCATATTCACCGGCACAGTAACAAAGGTGGCGCCAATGCTTGACCCGCTTTCCCGCTCCGCAACGGTGGAGATCACCATCGTTAACCCCCGGGGTCGGCTCGTCCCGGGAATGGCAGGAATGGCACGCCTGACCGTGGAGGAGAAAAAGGATGTTATCCGGATTCCGGTCGCAGCGCTCTTTGTGGCAAGAAACGACCAGGTGGTGGTGATTGAGGACCGCACCGCCCGGTTCCGACCGGTGCGACTCGGACTGCAGGGTGACGAATGGATAGAGGTGATTGAAGGATTACAACCCGGAGAGATGGTTGCGACCACTGGTAAAGAGGGGTTAAAAGAAGGTCAGCAGGTCAACCCGGTCCTGACCACACCGGCTGAACAGTAAACGGAGGTAAAATGAAACTGACCGACACCGCCATCCGTCGCCCGATAACAACAATTCTTGTCTCACTGGTGCTCATCCTGCTCGGTGGAATCAGCCTTACCCGCATGCCGGTAGATGTGTTTCCGCAGGTGACGCTACCTTCAATGTTTATCGTCACCACCTATCCTGGTGCCGGACCCCAGGAGGTAGAGGCGGAGGTAACAAAGGTTGTAGAAGAACGGGTCGGCACCATCTCCAACCTTAAAGAAATCTCCTCCCGCTCTCTGGAAAACATATCAATTGTCCAGCTGCAGTTTGAATGGGGGACAAACCTGGATGCGGTTGCTGCTGATGTCCGTGACCGTCTGGATATGGCGGTTGCCCAGTTTCCGGATGCCGCTTCCCGTCCCTTTGTTGTTAAAATGGACGCCTCAATGATGCCGGTTGTCCAGCTCGCCCTTTCCGGTGATGCTGACCCGCTCACCCTGCGCGATGCGGCTGAAGACCTGGCCGAAGGGCTCCAGCGGGTTCCCGGCGTTGCCACCGCAATGGTTGCCGGTGGCACAAAACGCCAGTTACAGATTAAAATTGACCAGCAAAAACTTGTCGCTGCCGGCATTACCATTGACGCCATCAACCTTGCCATCCAGGCACAGAACCTCAACTACCCTGTCGGAAGCGTCACCACCCAGGACAAGGATTACATCATCCGGCTCGTAGGCGAATACACTGAACTGGATGCGGTGCGTAATACTGTTATCGGGACAAAAGGCAACAGCCCGATTCTGCTGAAGGACATCGCCGATGTGTCCTGGGGACCGGAGGAAAGACTGACGCTCGCCCGCTACAACGGCAAGGGTTGCGTATTCGTGGTTATCCAGCGCCGTCCTGATGCCAATACCGTCCGGGTTGCCGCCGCGATCCGGAAAGAACTCGCCCGCCTCACCCCGCTCCTGCCTGCCGGTATCAACACCACCGTTCTCTTTGACAGTTCTAAGGAAATCACCCGCTCAATCAGCAATGTCCTCTATAACATCCTTATCGGCGGACTCCTGGCGATATTTATCCTCTTCCTGTTTCTCCGGCGCCTGCGTGCCACCACCTTTGTCGCCTTTGCCATACCGCTTTCGGTATTCTTTGCCCTCTTCTTTATGTTCCTTTTAGGATTCTCGGTAAACATCCTCTCCATGGCTGGTCTGGCGATTGCGGTTGGTATGGTGGTCGACAACGCCATCGTCGTATTTGAGGCGATCTTCCGCCATCGGGAAAGAGACGAGGAACGGCATCAGGCAGCAAGTATCGGTGCCAGTGAAGTGGCAATGGCAATCACCGCCTCCACCCTCACCACCCTGGTTGTCTTCTTGCCGCTGCTCCTCGTGCGTGGACTGATGCAGATATTCTTCAAGGAGTTCGTCTGGGCGGTTGTTGGTGCCCTCAGCGCCTCGCTGGTCATCGCTGTCACCCTTATCCCCACCCTGACCAGTCGCTACCTCCCGGATCCGAAAACCGGTGGCGAAACCGGTATCCGTGCCTGGAGCGAAAGACTTTATCGCCGGCTGGAGGAAACATACAGCCGGCTGATCGGCTGGGCGCTTAACCACCGCCGGCTGGTGGTGTTTGGCGCCAGCGTCCTGCTCCTGATCAGCCTTGCCGTTGTTCCCTTTACCGGTCGGGAGTTCTTCCCGAGTCAGGAAAGCCAGTTTCACCGCTTAAGCGTGGAGATGCCGGTGGGCACCAGCCTGAAAACAACCGACAGCGCGGTGGCAAAGCTGGAAGATTACATCCTCAAGGAGTGGAAAGACGATATTGAAGGTGTTACCGCCCAGATAGGTACCGGCACCGGCTTCAGTGCAATTTTTGGCGGTAGCACCGGCAGCCATTCAGGTCAGGTCAGTATCGTACTTAAACCCCGGCGCCAGCGTCGGCACTCACTGGAGGTAATTGACAACGCCATCCGCCAGTTCACCCGACAGATTCCTGGTTTGCGTGTCCGGGTGGAGGAAACGGGATTTACCGCCATGGCCGGAATGAGCAGTGGCGTGGAACTGGACATAACCGGCTATGATTTTGCGACCGCCGAACAGCTGACAAACCAGGTGATAGGAGCAATTGAAACCATTCCCGGTCTGGTGGACATCAAATGCAGTCGGGAGCCGGGTAAACCAGAATTACAGCTGATTGTTGACCGGCAGAAGGCGGCACTTTACGGTCTCACACCCTATCAGATTGGTTCGGCCCTGCGCACCCAGATCGCCGGCTATCCTGTCAGCACCTATCGCCTTGCCGGCAAGGAATACGACATCCTCGTTCGTCTGCCCGAAGAACAGCGGGACGAACTCATTGAAATCCTCGGCACAGTGATCAACAGTCCGGTTGGTCCGGTGCCAATAAGAAATCTGGTCAATGTGCGCACCACCACCGGTCCGGTAGCAATAGAGCGAAAAAACAACGAGCGGATTGTAAAAATCACCGCCCGCACCAGTGGTATCTCTCCTGGTGAAGCGGCACAGCGCATCGCCCGGGCGGTTCATACCATCCCGGTACCTCCGGGATTCACATTAAAACTGTCTGGCTCTTACGAGGAGATGGTTAACACCTTCAAAGACTTTGCCCTGGTAATAGCCATCGCCATCATCCTGGTATTCGTGGTAATGGCGTCCCAGTTTGAGTCCCTGCGCGACCCGTTCATAATTATGTTCACAATGCCCTTTGCCGTTATCGGTGTCATCTGGGGACTGTTTTTAACCCGTACCACCATCTCGGTCATCTCCCTGCTCGGACTGCTCATCCTCGTTGGCGTGGTGGTCAACAACGGGATTGTGTATATTGACTACACCAACCGTCTGCGCCGGGAAAAGGGGATGGCACTCCTGGATGCGGTAAAGGAAGCGGGACGGGTGCGGCTGCGTCCAATACTTATGACCTCGCTCACCACCATCTTCGGGATGCTACCGCTGGCTTTTCAGATTGGTGAGGGTTCGGAACTCTGGTCGCCACTGGGACGGGCGATCGTCAGTGGTATGGTCATATCAACATTTCTGCCTTTGATCCTCATACCGGTGCTTTACACAATATTTGAAATGCGCTCGGAACGGAGAAAGGCGTACCGCTAACTCTCTTTACTCTCGCGCAGTGCCCGATTGGCAAGATTAGCCGCAGTGGCGGGGTTGGAACAGACTGCGCCCTCGTTCAGGTAAGAAGTAAAATAGCGCAGCGCCCGGTCTAAAAGTTCTATCCCTTCATTATCCATCATCCGCAAAATCGCCTGCAATATTGCAACCACCGAAAATACCAGCCCCTCTTCTGCCACCTTTATCGGCTCTTCCAGAACCAGCGTTGGCTCATCGCTCCCGGGCGGTAGAATCAGCGCTGCCGCCACCCTTTCACCGGTCAGATCCTCACCCGGCTCTAACAGCACCATCTGTTCCTGGACACCGGCATAGCGCATCAGGTCCGAACCAGGCCAGATGCCCTCATTGACAATCAGGGTAAGCATATTGCGCAGATCGGTGCCCAGTTCATACCCCTTCGGGTCAAGCGGCGAATACCGGGCAAGGGTATGGGCAAGGTAGTGTAATCCCAGTAACACATAATTATTCGCACTGCGCTCGCCCGCCAGTTCCACCTGGAACCGCCACCGCCGCTCTTCACTCCTTAACGCCTTTACCTCCACTCCGGCAAGCAAACGCACATCACCGCCCTTTTTTAACGCCTCCAGCAGACTCATTTAGACCCTCCTTTTTCTCCACTGCGTAACTTCTGTTCAATTTTTGCCCAGGTGTCCTTTAAGGTTACCGTCCGGTTAAAAACCAGATGTCCGGGCTGGCAATCCTTCAGGTCGGCACAGAAGTATCCCAGCCTCTCAAACTGAAAGGCCTGACCGGGTCTTGCCGCTGCCAGACCAGGCTCCAGTTTACAACCCCGCAACACCACCAGGGAATTGGGGTTGAGATTTGCCTTCCAGTCCTTTCCTTCGGGCACATCATCCGGGTCAGGCTTTAAGAATAACCGGTCATAGAGTCGCACCTCCGCATCCACCGCATGCCGGGCAGAAACCCAGTGGATTGTTGCCCTGACCTTTCTACCATCCGGTGCATCGCCCCCACGTGTTGTCGGGTCATAGACACAGCGCAGCAGTTGGATTTTACCAGCTGGATCCTTTTCCACCCCAACACATTTGATAAAATAGGCGTAACGCAACCGTACCTCCCGTCCCGGTGCTAAACGATAGTATTTGGGTGGTGGCTCCTCGCGAAAGTCATCCTCCTCAATGTAAATCTCACGGGAAAACGGCACCAGCCTTGTCCCGGCACCCGGGTCTTCGGGGTTGTTAATCGCCTCCAGTTCCTCAATCTGCCCCTCCGGATAGTTTTCAATAATCACCTT
>CAKZPX010000159.1 GCA_937139435.1 uncultured bacterium | reverse complement strand
CTGGACCGAACTGGATCCGATGCCTGAGATCGGTTCTACTAATAAGAAGAAGCGGGTGAAGGCTGGTGGTGACTTAGCGAGTTATGGTGATGGTGCGTTCTATGCGCTCAAGGGTGGCAAGACCAAAGAGTTCTGGCGGTACTTTGAGCCGGTGGTGATGGGTGCGGCGCCGGAGCGTTCCGGTGTGATGGCGGAGCGGGTGTCGGCGGAGCGGTTCTGGTTCAGTGTTGCGCCGAATCCGGTTGTGAAGGGCTACGGTGTGCTGAGCTACAGCGTGCCGCAGGCGGGAGAGGTGCGGTTGAAGGTGTTTGATGTGACCGGTCGGGCGGTAAAGGAGCTCGGCTTTGTTGCGTCGGGCACCGGCACACGCAACCTTGACCTGCGCGACCTGGCAGCGGGTGTGTACCTGGTGAAGTTCGCCAGTGGTGACAACAGCGCAACTCAGAAACTCATCGTCCGCTAACACGGCGCGAGCAATCAAAAGGGGCGGTCAATTGACCGCCCCTTTTTTTATTTCAATGTGCGGGTTTTATCTAATCAGGACCAGCCGGCAGACCGGTGCCAGTTTGTTTTTCGGGCGGTAGAAGTAAACACCCGGTGCCAGCGGTAAGGAGCGGACAATCTGACCCGAGGAGTTAACAATCTCGCCCGAGTTGAGCAGTCCGTTCCGGTTGAGGATATTGTTGTTGACAAACATTGTCGCGCCGCGCCAGTCCGGGATGACACTATTTCGCTCCTCAATACCGGTATAGCCGGTAAATTTGACCCGAACCTGCTCGTGCGGTGGCTGGAAAAAGTACCAGGAGTCCTGTTCCGGTCGGATAATGTCAATGACCAGGTATTCACCGGTGATAAAGGCTGCTATTTTTATTGCTACCGGCCATATTGGATAAGAGGGGAAGTCAAAGGAGTCGGTCTCACCGCGCGCTACTGTCCAGCCCGGGGTGGGAAACCAGATGTTGCCCGTCCCGCTCATCATCACCGAGTCAATCTCTACTGACTCCATCTCGCTGGCAAGGTAACCGGTGATGTTCCACTTTTAACCCCTTTTCCGCCAGGGTAAGTCCGGGTATAAAAATTTGCTTGACATCCTGGTTATGGTTGATTATAATAA
>CAKZPX010000158.1 GCA_937139435.1 uncultured bacterium | reverse complement strand
GATTGATTAGTGAGTAAAAGAAGGAGAGATGGTCTGGCGCATTGAGGTTGAGAAAAAAGGGTTTGATCCGGAGGCTAAAGCGTTAGAGATTGATTTTCGAGATATGGGTTTAAAGGATGTTGCCCCGGTGAAAATTACTCGACTTTGGTTTTTAGATGGTGATTTGGCAATAAAGGATATTGAACGAATTGCTGACGAATTACTGTGCGATCCCGTGGCGGAACGATGGAAAACAGATTTTTTGGCAGATGGGGTGTTAGATGAGCGCGACGGCTTTGAGGTGCTCTATAATCCCGGTGTGATGGATCCAAGTGTTGCGACCGTTATGCGGGCGTTAGATGATATGGGCTGTGGTGCTATTCGGGTGCGGAGCGGAAAGAGATACAGGTTGGGACGCAAATTGGCGAGGGACGAGGAGACGCTTTTAGGACGGGGTGTACTTTATAATTCCTTAATTCAACACCTGGGAGTGCCGGGGGAGCCGGTTTTTGCTCAGCCTAAATCGTATCGCTTCCGGTTGCAGACAATAAAATTGCGGGGATTAGATGAGAAGATGCTGGAGGATATTTCTCGTCAATATATGCTGGCACTTTCCCGTGAGGAGATGGTTATTCTCCAGAGATTTTACGATAAAATCGGCAGAGACCCCACTGATGTTGAGCTGGAAACATTCGCTCAAACCTGGTCCGAGCACTGTCAGCATAAAACTTTTCGTGGAGAGATAATCTTTGGTGATAGACGGATAAAGAGTCTGTTAAAAAACACGATTATGCGCGTAACTGAGGAATTAAAACCTCCGTGGGTGCTTTCGGCATTTATTGATAATTCCGGTGTGATTGAACTTGACGAGAAATGGGGGATAAGTTTTAAGGTTGAAACGCATAATCATCCATCAGCACTGGAGCCTTACGGCGGTGCGGCTACTGGCATCGGGGGCGTAATTCGTGATTGTCTGGGAACAGGCCTGGGTGCAAAACCGGTCCTTAATACTGATGTGTTTTGCTTCGGTTATCCGGGCAGTGGTTTTGAGGCGTTGCCAGAGGGTGTTCTGCCACCCAGGCGGGTGATAAAGGGAGTTGTGAGCGGCGTTCGTGATTATGGCAATAGGATGGGTATCCCTACTGCCAATGGAGCAGTTTATTTTGACCAGGGTTTCTTAGGCAATCCACTGGTTTTTTGTGGGACGGTGGGTATTATCCCCCGTCGTTTTTTGCGGAAGCGTGTTTTATCAGGCGAGACGATCGTGCTTTTGGGTGGAAGGACAGGGAGGGATGGGATTCATGGTGTAACTTTTGCTTCTCTTGAACTTGACCAGAAATCAGGGGAATTTTCTTCCGGAGCGGTTCAAATTGGCAATCCGATTGAAGAAAAGAAACTGTTAGATGTTGTTATCAGGGCACGGGATCGGGGTCTTTTTACCGCAATTACCGATTGTGGTGGTGGTGGGCTTTCCAGCGCGGTGGGGGAAATGACGGCCAAGACCGGTTGTGAAGTCTGGTTAGACAGGGTTCCGTTAAAATATCCTGGTTTGACCCCAGCGGAGATATGGATATCTGAGGCCCAAGAGCGTATGGTGGTTTTCGTTAAGCCTGAGAAACTTTTGGCATTAATGAAACTTGCCCGGGAGAATAATGTTGAGGCAACGGTGATCGGAAGGGTAACCAAGACGCATCGGCTAGTTCTGAAGTATCGTAACCATACGGTAGGTGATATCCCAATGCGTTTTTTACACCGAGGATGGCGGGTAGTTAGACGTGTAGCGAAATGGGAACGTCCGGATATATCCGAGCCTTTTGTGCCGCACAGAAAGGATTTGACCGAGTTTGTGTTGCGGGTCCTCGCTGCACCTAACATCGCAAGTAAGGAGTGGATTACCAGACAGTACGACCATGAGGTGCAGGCGGGGACAGTTTTAAAACCGTTTTGTGGCAAATATAATACCGGTCCCACCGATGCCTGTATTGTTTTACCGTTAAAAGGAGAAAAACGGGCTTGTGTTGTATCATGTGGTTTGTGTCCTCGT
>CAKZPX010000157.1 GCA_937139435.1 uncultured bacterium | reverse complement strand
CGGCAATCGGCTTTTTCCTTAGTTGCTTTTGACGGCGCCAATTACTTCGTTGTCTGGATGGATGACCGGGACGGTGACGAATATTATGACATTTATGGTGCGCGGGTAACGCCACAGGGACAGGTTCTTGATTCTCTTGGTATCCCAATTTGCACTGAACAGCATCAACAGTCTTTTTACCATGGGTTGATCTTTGCTGACGGCAAATACCTTGCTGTCTGGATGGACGGCAGGGATGAAAACGATGAATATCCAAATCTGTATGGTGCCCGTATCCGACCCGAGGGCGTGGTCATTGATACAAACGGTAGACCGCTAATCCAGCAACTCAATAATCAGATATATCCCCGGCTGGCGTCTGGTGGCAGTAACTACTTTATGGTCTGGAACGACGACCGAACCGGAGAAACACAACTCTATGGCTGTCGGCTCAGCCCGGAAGGCATACCTGTAGATACCGGTGGATTTCCCCTTTCTAATGAAGACAACGTATATCCTGTAATCGCATTTGATGGAACAAATTACCTTACTGTCTATCTTGGTAATTGGGGTTTTATTTCAGGTATGCGTATTACACAGGAGGGCGTGATTATTGATACCGGCGGATTTACCATCAGTCAGAACTACTGTGATTACCCACCGGAAGTAATCTTTGCTGCCGGTCAGTTTCTTGTTGGTTATACCAGTGGAGTTGCTGCTGGAGATATGGATATTTATGCTGTACGAGTTACACCTTCAGGTAATGTTCTTGACCCGGAGGGGATCATAATGGGCTACGGTTGGCGTAGTATCCCACAGTACCGACCGGTTGCCGCTTTTAACGGCACCAACTACCTGGTAGTATGGGAAGATGACCGGGGATACTGGACACACCTTTCTGGCACCCGGATAAATACCAGTGGCGAAGTTCTTGACCCCGGGGGAATAAAAATAATTGATACGGAAATAACCCAATATTCCCCAGCAATTGCCTCGGACAGTAATAACTACCTTGTTGTTTGGGTTGACTATCGTCCTGATTTAATAGGTGTTTTTGGTTCCCGGATAACCAGGGACGGGGTTGTGCTGGATTCCACTGGTATCCAGATATCTTCTCCGGTTGCTGATGTGGTGGTAGAAAGCCCGGCAATTGCCTTTGACGGTAGGAATTATCTAACTATCTGGCAGTCATTTGATTTTATCAGCAGGAAATACAAAATTTCTGGTAGTTATGTTACCCCTGATGGACAGGTGCTCGGCGAGTTCACCATCGCCACCAGCGAGTCCGGGATATACTATACCGGAATAACGTTTGGCAACGAGAATTATCTTGTTGCCTGGACGGAAATACGCAGTGAGCAGCTCCATCTCTATGCCAGCCGTATTACATCTGATGGTACTATCCTGGATCCTCACGGGATTCCGGTTGATACTGCCGCTGAGTTTGCAAAACTTCTGCCCGTGGTAAGTTTTGATGGAACAAACTATTTTGTTGTTTATATCCGTTCCGACCTTGTGCGGGGGTATGATATTTATGCGAAAAGGGTAAGTCAGTCCGGAGTTGTTCTGGATAGCATGCCAATTCCGATTGTGACCGTTGAAGAAAACCAGGACTTTCCTTCAGTTGCCTTTGATGGGAGAAAATACCTTGTTGTCTGGCAGGATTCCCGTATCTACCCCCCTGCAATTTACGGAGCACGGGTTATGCCCAGCGGCGTGGTGATTGATACCAACGGTATGGCGCTCGTTGTCCAACCGGAGGGGAGATACGAGCCGAAAGTCACCTGTGGTAGAACACAATCTCATATTCAGCACCTGATAACATTTTATGGCTACTATAGTTCGTTCTCATCTGATAAAGCGCTTGGAGCGTTCTATCTTGAGCCGATCGGTGTAAAGGAAAATCAATCCAGACCCAAAAGTTTAACCTGGCATATCTTTCCTAATCCGATAAAAAACTGTGCTTCTATCCAGTTGTCCCTCCCGCGTGACGGAGATGTTGCAATTGCACTTTATACTGCGGACGGGCGGCTGGTAAAGACTATTCTTAACAACAAGATGAAATCTGGCAACTACTCTATATCAGTGGAAACCACGAACCTGTCTGCCGGCGTCTATTTTATCAGCATCAGGAGCGAAAACAAAACTGCTTCCGAAAAGATTCTTGTACTGAAGGATTAGGTTGGTTTCTCCTTCATTACTTCGTTCCGCAAGTTCCATCCACTCCAATCCTTCCTGAATCCGTTTATTAATCTCGCTTCCGGGAACTTTATAAATTAACCCGTGGAAGCGAAGATTTTCTCTTGCAGTCAGTCGGTCATCGAGGGACGGGTCTTGAAAGATTATTCCGATCGCCCGTCGCACCTTGTCCTGTTCAGTGCGGACATCACAACCGGCAATCCGGGCGCTTCCCGCAGTTGGTCTGGTGAGGGTACAGAGCATTCTTACTGTGGTCGTCTTACCGGCGCCATTTGGTCCAAGGAAGCCGAATATCTCCCCGCTTTTTACGGTAAAAGAAATGTGGTCAACCGCGACAAAACCGTTGAAATCTTTTGTTAGTTTTTCTGCTTCAATGATCGGTGTTGAAGACAAACCCGGTTTAACCTCTTAATCTTCTGCGGTATCAATCTGTGCTTTCTGCAGGACACCGGAGTAATCAATATACACTGTTTTCAGCTCGGAGAATATCTCGTATGCGGTCCAGCCACCTTCACGATGACCGTTCCCGGTTGCTTTCACTCCGCCAAAAGGCAGATGGCACTCCGCACCAATCGTCGGTGCATTTACATAAGTAATCCCTGCTTCAATTTTC
>CAKZPX010000156.1 GCA_937139435.1 uncultured bacterium | reverse complement strand
CTGGAAATTAAGTGAAGAACAACAAAGAGAAGCTAAAAGAAATATTGTTGGAATTTTGCTTAAGTATGATAAAGAAAACGCTGTAAACTTTACAAATAAAATATTAAATATCCTAAAAAGAACAGAACAATGACACCAGAAGAGATCAAGCAGGAAATTTTTGCCTGGGCAGAAAAAATAGGAGTAAACCCCAGAGAAATCCATTTCCGTAATATGAAAAGAAAATGGGCAAGCTGTTCTTCGCGTGGGCGGTTGACTTTTGACTTTTCTTTACTTCACGAACCAGCCGAAAAACGGGCAGAGATTATTGTGCATGAATTGCTACACTTAAGATATCCCGATCACGGCAGGGTCTTTAAGGCGCTATTAAAAGCCTACCTTGCTAAAAATAAATAACATTGATAAATTCGCCCGAAACCAACGCCGAAAAGAAGAAGGACAACAGCTGTTGAGGAGTTTTAAGGCAAAGCGATTGAATAAACACGCTGCTGACCCCAAGAACAAGCCAGAGGAAATCATCAGCGTCATTGGCTTGAAACCGGGTGCTATCGTCGCCGACATCGGCGCTGGTGGCGGCTATTTTACTCTGCGCTTTGCCCAACTGGTGGGCGAGGATGGCGGAGTTTATGCGGTTGATGGGGCTGAACGGTTTTTAGCGTTCATCAGGCGGACTGAGACGATTTCTGAAAGAAACTGGCAGGGTGGTTATCATTGAATACCGCGAGGGTGAGAAAAGAGGTATTCTGCCCCTCCTTCTTCCGCAAACGCGGGCACTATGTACCCAGAGACACGCTCATCCAGGAGATGTGCTATGCCGGTTATCTTCTGCCTGAACAGCATTTCACCGTCTATCAGCAAGACTCCGGTGATCGGTGAGCATCCTATAACCAACCCGAAGCAGGTAAAATTGACATAAGGGTAATACGCTGGTTATAATCGGTCGTGGAGTGTTTAATCTAACAGTCAAAAGGAGGAAAATATGGCTGAGGTTCGTGAAGGTAAAGACTGGCTGGTCGCCCTGTTGCTGTCCATCTTTGTCGGGCAGTTTGGTGTTGACCGTTTCTATCTCGGTTATATCGGGTTGGGGGTATTGAAGTTGTTGACCCTGGGAGGTCTGGGTGTCTGGTGGCTGATTGATTTAATCCTGATCGCTACCGGCAGTATGAAGGATGCCCAGGGTAATCCGCTGGTAAAAAAATAAGGCTGGTAGATCCGGACAACCTTGCTATAATAACTTTATGAAGGTGTTGATTGTCTATTTTTCCTGGAGTGGTGTTACCGCCCGGGTGGCAAAGAAGATTGCCGAATATCTGCCCGCTGACCGGGACGAGATTAAGTGTTATCAATACAAAAATCTCCTGACCGTTTTCTGGCTGAGTTTATTTGCCCGGAATAAGGAGTTGACCCTGGCGCCGTTGCGCTATGAACCAGGTAACTATGACCTGGTGATTCTGGGCGCACCCACCTGGGCTGGTGTTCCACCCCGACCGGTGATTGTTTATCTCAACCGCTACGCTCACCAGTTTAAACAGGTTGCCTTTTTCAGCACCTCGGCCGCTACCGAGGAGCAAAATGTGCTGAAAACAATGGAACAGGTGACAGGTAAAAAACCGGTCGCAGTTGCCCACTTTCACCGTGCGCTGGTCCGCCGAGAAGGTTTTGAGGAAAAAGTTAAGGAGTTTGTCAGCCGGATTACCGGTGTGAGCGGCTGATAATACTGTAAAGTTTCCAAGGGGTTTGACACTAACCATCTGCTGGCTAAACTGAATTAAATTAACCGTAATCAGGAGGTAGACCGCTATGCAGGAACTGTGTCTTTCTACCAATGCAATTGAGGTGTTAAAACGCCGTTATCTGCGCCGAAATGAAGACGGGGAGATTGTTGAAACACCAGAGGAGATGTTACGCCGTGTTGCCCGGGCGATCGCTGAGGTTGATGCCAACTATGGCGCCCGCCCGAGCGAGATTGATGCCCTGAGCGAGGAGTTCTACCGGTTGATGAAGGACCTGCTTTTTCTACCCAACTCGCCAACCCTGATGAACGCTGGCACCGAACTGGGACAGTTAAGCGCCTGCTTTGTTCTGCCGGTTGAGGACTCTATGGAAGGGATATTTGATGCGGTCAAATACGCCGCCCTGATCCATAAATCCGGTGGTGGCACCGGTTTCAGTTTTTCCCGGCTCCGACCCAAGGGCGATGTTGTTGGCTCAACCCGGGGGGTCAGTTCAGGTCCGGTCTCGTTTATGGAGGTGTTTGACTCTGCCACCGAGGCGGTAAAACAGGGCGGACGGCGCCGGGGCGCCAATATGGGGCTGTTGCGGGTTGACCATCCGGACATCGTTGAATTCATCACCTGTAAGGACAATATCAACCGGTTTACCAACTTTAATATCTCGGTGGGGTTAACCGAGGAGTTTATGCGTGCTCTGCAGGAGGGGCAGGAGTTCTCTTTAATCAACCCCCGCACGAAAAAGGCGGTAAAATGCGTTGCGCCGGGCGAGATATTTGACCTGATCGTCCACCAGGCGTGGAAAAATGGCGAGCCGGGCATTGTGTTCCTTGACCGGATTAATGCCGGCAACCCGACACCAGCACTGGGCGAGATTGAAGCAACCAACCCCTGCGGTGAACAACCGCTTCTCCCCTTTGAGTCCTGTAACCTTGGTTCTGTCAACCTTGCCCGGATGGTTAAGGCAGGAGAAATAGACTGGCAACTCCTTGCCGATACGGTAAAAAATGCGGTGCATTTTCTGGATAATGTGGTTGATGCCAATCGCTACCCCCTGCCGGTGATTGCGGAAAAGACCAAAGGCAACCGCAAGATCGGACTGGGTGTGATGGGCTGGGCAGACATGCTTGTCCAGCTGGGCATCCCCTACAACGCACCCGCTGCCCTGACACTGGCAGAAAAGCTAATGAGCTTTATCTGGGAAGAGGGCAAAAAGACGTCCTGTAATCTCGCCCGAACCCGGGGCGTATTCCCGAACTACGAGCAGAGCATCTACTACCCGAATCTGCCGCTGCGCAACGCCACCATCACCACCATCGCACCAACCGGCAGTTTGAGCATCATCGCCGGCTGTAGCAGTGGTATTGAACCATATTTTGCCCTTGCCTTTGAACGCAACATCCTGGAAGGCACCCGTCTCAAGGAAATCAACCCTTACCTGCGTCAGGAACTGGAGCGCAGAAGACTGGGGAGCGACTCGCTGGAGGCAGAGCTCATCGCCCGGGGAAAACTTGCCGACATCCCGGGCATTCCGGATGACCTGAAAAAACTGTATGTCACCGCACTGGAACTGACCCCGGAAGAGCACATCCGGATGCAGGCGGCATTTCAGCGCTATGTTAACAATGCGGTCAGTAAAACGGTTAACTTCCCCGCCTCGGCAACCGAAGAAGATGTCCGGCGGGTCTTTCTCTTTGCTTACGAACTCGGCTGTAAAGGGGTAACGGTCTACCGCGATGGCTCCCGCAGCGGTCAGGTGCTTTCCCTGCATGCGACCGAAAAGATGGTTGTGCCCAGGGGCAGACCGCAAACGCTTACCGGTGTCACCCGCAAGATTGCCACCGGTTGTGGCAACCTCTATGTCACCATCAACCGGGACGAGAATGGAAACCTGTTTGAGGTGTTCACCAACATCGGCAAAGCGGGTGTCTGCGCCCAGGCACAGGCGCAGGCGATCGGTCGGCTGGTATCATTAGCCCTGCGCAGCGGTGTCAGCCCCGGACAGATAATCAAACAACTCAAGGGTCTCAGCTGTCAGGCACCGGTCTGGTCAAAGAACGAAAAGATTACCAGCTGCGCTGATGCCATCGCCCGGACGCTGGAGCAGGAACTGGGAGAAAAGGTTGCGGACGAAAGGAGTCTGGAGGGTGCCTGTCCAGACTGCGGTGGCAGGCTGGAGTTTCAGGAAGGCTGTCTGGTCTGTGTTGCCTGCGGGTTCAGTAAATGTGCATGATGTTAGCGCCGTGCCCGCTGGATTCGCGTGATATAATGGAATCCGGAAATGGCGCCACAGGCAACAGTTACACAGAGCATTGGCATCAGGTAACCTTCACTGCCCGAGAAACTGACAAATACCGGTGTGCGGATTACCGGATGGGTGATGAACAGCCTGATCAGTAGCTACCAGCCAAAAAAGCAGAATAACACCCAGCGCCGTGGCAAAAATTGTATTCACCCGCCAGCGATAGAGCATCAAACCAACAACTATTGCCAGCGGCACAATACCAAATGTCGGGATAACAATCTCGGGTGTGGTCGGCAGGGTCCTGACGGCTGATGCGGCAAACACCGGTCCGAGAATCGCTCCAGCACCGGCGCTCCGCTTTGCCTCCTTTTTTCAGTTACGCCTGATTACTCAATTTATCTCCGGGCAATCATTGTGTCAACCACTCGCAACGCCTCCAGGGCGCTCTTTTCTTTATCCTTGATCTCCAGCATGATGTCCAGGTCCATATCCTTAACCTCCTGAACGAATCGGGCAAAATCATTAATATCAATATGCTCGCTGTGACTGCACCGCCGTCCGCCTGGCTTCTGCGTGCTGTAATCAACCATCGGCGGACCGGTCCTTTTGTTCCAGGTTGCTGCCGCCTTTTTTAAACCCGCAACAATCGTATCACCATTCGGGTTACACTGATGATGAAAGGTGTCAAACAGGATCGGTATGCCGGTTAGTTGATGGACATAAAGGCAGTCGTCAAGGTTGTAGTTCCGGTCATCATTCTCTACTGTCAGCCGGCGCCGAACTGTCACTGGCAGGCGATGAAAATTCTCAACAAAACGGGCGATGCTCCTCTTCTTATCGCCGTAAACACCACCGAGGTGAATCTGAATCCGGGCGTTGACCGGCAACTCCATTAAGTCCAGCACCCGGGCATGGTAAACCAGTTCCCGCACCGAACTCTGCACCACCTCTGCCCGCTGCCCATTCAAAAGCACAAACTGGTCCGGATGCATTGAGACCCGCATCCGGTTCTTGCGGACAAACCTGCCCAGCCGGCGCAACACCGGACCAAACCTCTGCCACCAGGGATAACGGCACACCGGATGCGAGGCGAACGGCACCAGGTCTGAGGTAATGCGAAAAAAGTAAATCCCCTGTGCCCGATTCCATTCCAGTATCCGCTCTAAACAGGCAATGTTTTCTGCCACGGTGCGCACCAGCATCTCTACCGAATAAGACTTCAACCGGAAGGTGCGGGCAGAAGAACAGCCGATTGAACGATTAATACAGGGATAGCCGATGCGAATCATAACAACCTCACCCGGCGCCGCACCAGCGGTCGCTCCTTCCAGCGATTCCTGCCG
>CAKZPX010000155.1 GCA_937139435.1 uncultured bacterium | reverse complement strand
CAAACCAGTTGTTACTGGACACGGTATAACAGTAGAAGAAGTCACGGTTACCACCGACCAGCGCATAGATCGTGTTGTCGCCATCACTGGCTATGCCACAGCCATCACCGCAACGGGAACGCTTGCCCGAGGAGGAGTATTCCGGGATACTGGTTTTTGCCCGCCACTGGTCCTCAGCGATAGTGTATTCGTAGAACTCGTTAACCTTTGATTTTACTGCATAGAGAACCTCTGAACCATGGGCACAGAGTGCTGAGCCGGACTTAAACTTTTTCCCGGATGGTCCAGCAGGTGTCTGGGCCCGGGGATACCAGGTATTGTTATCAACAGAATAGACATAGAATTCAAAGGTGTTTGACCCCTTGAGAAGATAGATCTCGTCGTTATCCGGGCGACGGACATATGCCAGTCCGGTTCCTCCTTTAAGTGTTTTGGCCCCTGCCGGGACATCCGGCAGAGGCTGCCAGGTGCCTTCAATTACGTCATAACGCCAGAACTCCAGGGTGCCATTGCCCTTGGTAGCATAGATATACCGTTCACCATCCGAGCAGAGAGCAGCGCCTTTTCGCACCGGTTTTCCTGAACGTCCAGAGGGCATTGCGGGTAGAGTGCGCCAGATACCGGTGTGGATGTTATATGCAAAGAAGTCCAGGGTTTTATTACCGCGCAGGGCGTAGATTCTTGCCGAATCAGTAGTTAGACCGGCAATACAGCCGCCATGTTTTACCGGGGAGGCACCACCGGGGAGGTCAGGACGGCGTTGCCATCCCAGTGCGCCAGGAGAGACACGTAGTTTCACCAGCATGGTGTCATTGGACGGATTAGCATCACCGGTCAAAGGTATGAGAGCGGTAAGGCGGTAATAGCCGATGTTTGCTGCCCAGGATGGGAGGCGGACGTCACGGGTTTCAGCCGGTGCAAGTTCCGGAGTTTGAGCGGAGTCATAGTAGATGGTGTTGCCGGTGACTGTGTCTAAGATAGTTAGATAGACATAGCCCTGTTCCGGGGTGTTGCCATAGTTTTTCACCCGGGCGATGGGTGAGACAACCATTGGGCGCATGTCACCCTGGGGGGATAAGGAGATGATGCCAAGGTCACGCAAGACCACGCGGCAGGATGCCGAAAGGGTATCGTTGCCGGGATTGGGATCGCCAAGACCAACCGAGCACCGAACCGTATAGGCGCCAGGAACAGCATTCCAGGCAGAGAAGGGGACATCATGGATTGAGTTGTTAGGCAGGAGATTAACCAGTGCCGAATCAAGAAATACCAGAATACCGGTGTTGGTAATTATGCGCAGATAGGCTTTAAAGCTTCTCGCCCCTGATGAGTAGTTGGCGACCCGGGCGACCGGAACGATGGATTCAGAAGGTACATCCCCTACCGGTGCGATGATGGCAACAACACCAACATCAGTGCCAACAACATTGACCGTGCTTATTACTCGGTCGTTTGCCGGATTCTGGTCACGGGTAAGTAGTGTGGTGCATTTTGTAGCAAATACACCAGCAGTATTTGCATACCAGGTGGGGAAGGAAATAACTGTATCCGCGCCAATCGGTAATACAACCGCAATCTGGGCGAGGTAACCATCGGTGATTGTGAAACGGGAGAAGAACGCCTCGGTCGTTGAGCCAAGGTTTCTTATTCGCACCTGCGGGGTTATCGCAGCGCCGGAGTCAACGGCAGGTGGAGGGCTAACGATCGTTACCGCGGCCACATCGTGCACCTGAACCCGGGTTGAAGACGAGATGGTGTCGTTTGCCCGGTTGTGGTCGCTGGCAATATATACTGAACAGCGAACCGGTAATGTGCCCCGGGGCGCATTAACCCGCCACTGAGCGAGGTCAACGGTGTCAAGGGCACCAGCAGGTAGAACTGTTGTTACAGAGTCGGCGTAATAAGTCCCGATACGGACAAACACCCGGGCGTTTTCCTGAATCGAGCCGTTGTTGACGATGAGGGCCTGTACCGGCACCAGGACGTTGGAGTCAACATCGGCAGGGGGAGAGATTATCTCGCGGGCAGCTAGGTCGTGCACAACAACCGTAAAGGAACCGGTTATTCTGTCGTTACCCCTTTGCATGTCATTGCTAAGCATCGTTGAGCAGGCGGTTGTGTATGTTCCTCGTTTACCCCCGGGCCAGTTGTTAAATACAACCAGAGTGGATTCACCCGGAGCCAGGTTGTGCACGTTGGCGATGTCGCTCCACGAAGAAGGCCCGGTAATCCGGAATAGGACTTCAAATGACTGGCTGGTGTTACCCCTGTTTCGGACATAGGCCCAGACCGGGATGTTAACTGTGGAGTCGATGTTTCCTGATGGTGATACGATCCTGATAGGGGCAACATCCCGGACAGTAACAAATGTCTGGGCGGTAGACCGGTCGTTACCCGGGTTGTGGTCACCGGTAAGTTCTGTTGAGCATCGGACGGTGCGATTTCCCCGCTCCAGAGCAATCCAGCTGGGGAAGTTGACCGTGTCCATGGCGCCAGCAGGAATGGTTTTTGAGCGGGTCTGGTTATAGGTTGTTCCGGAGATGACCATACGGATGGTGAATGTTTCGTTGGTGTTGCCGTAGTTGCGAACAGTTGCTTGAAGCGGAACAGTGGTACCAGAGTCAACGTTGGCCGGGACTGATATGGACGCCACGCCGACATCACGATAGCGAACAAACACCGAGCCGGTAACCCGGTTGTTAGCGGGATAGGTGTCACCAGCGAGCATCGTTGAGCAGCGAACACTTAGATCGCCTGCTGGACCAGCGGTCCATGAGGAGAAGGAGACGGTTGCGGAGTCGTTACCCGCAAGATAGGCGATTATCTGATTGTTAGTGTAACCACCCTGAATGGTCATTTGTACCGGGACATTGGCGACCGGCACCGGGAGATAGTTGCGCACCACCGCGCGAGGGATGACATTTGTACCGTAATCAACTGTGCCGGTAGGAGCGATTATCCGCGTGACACCGACATCAAGTTGGGTGGCGATAACCTGACAGGACTCAGTTGCGGGTAGATAATTTTGTTTGGTGGCGGTAACGTACATATAACCCGGTGTTGTTGGGTTAATTGAAAATGTTACCTGCCCTGAGGCGTTGGTGTAGTTCCGGGTATAGACCTCACTGCCCTTCCAGAGGCACACTAAGGCATTGGGCACCGGGTTGGAACCGGAGCTGACTGTAACGGTGAAGTTCTGAATACCGATGTTAATCGGATTTGGGAAAGAAGCGGTGAGCCGGGTAGGGATGTTTCATACATTAACTGTAATGGATCGCCAAAGAGGTTGAGTTCAAAATAGCACCAGCGCCAGGCACCATCACCGCTATTTGCGAGGTTACGATAAACCTCTTTGGATTCAGCATGGGTTAACCCGATTGGCATAGTATCGTGATTAAAGAAGTAGTCATAGAACCGGATGTCCAGTTTTTCTGATGGTCCGATAACCGGTGGTGTGCCCCAGCCATAGCGGGAGTTCATAATTACCGCCAGCGCACCACCCGTGGCGCAGTTATGGCTTGCCTCAGCAAGGCAGTCGTTGTATTCAAAGTTGCCTGGATAACAGGCGATGGAGTTAATTAGACCGACGCGGGGGCCGTTATTATGACCGGGTATGACGGAGGTGGAATAAAAGGCTGTAGAGTAGTGGTAGATACCAACGTCGTTGCCATGACCAACCATATGGCAGAATTGAAATCCGTTGTTCAAGGAGTCGCGTACCATTGTGGTGTTGTTTGGTCCACGAATCCGGACTGCGGACCAACCAGAAGGCAGGAGGTTCTGGATAGAGTCGTTTGATTGGGCTGAGTCATAGCCCGCCCAGAGGTTTGCCTCAACTAAAAGTATCCGGCGCAGGTAGTCGGTAGGCGGATTTGTTTCATGGGTGATGACCTTATTGACAAATGTTTTAACCTGGTTGGTATCGTCAACACTTGCCCGGCCGACATACAGGTCATAATAAAGGTCGGTGGTGTCCTGACCGTATTCACCAAAGATGTTGTCGTTATCTCCGTCCCATGACCACTGCAGGTCAACATAGTAGAGGTCACAGGGTATGTTGCCGGTGTAGCCGGCACAGTAGGTACGGGCGCGACGGGAAGGCACAACCGAGGTGTCGCCGCCAAGGAGCGCCCACATTGTGCCGTAGTTGGTGAAGTAGTCACGGATGAAGTTGCGAATTTTTTCCTGCAGGTCGCGACCAGAGTAATTATTGTTGATCCAGGAGGTGGTGCGTACTATTCCGGAGTAGCCGGTGCGGGTGCGCCAGTTGATTAAACGCTGGAAGTAGGGTTCCAGGGTTGAGTTAGTGATTATAACATAGTCGTAAG
>CAKZPX010000154.1 GCA_937139435.1 uncultured bacterium | reverse complement strand
CGTACCCGGAACGCCCGATAGGCAGCGGAGAAAATGAAAAAGGCGAGCGTGGCAAACATTGTTGCCTGCAGCGGGATAATCATATACTTATACAGCCACATAAAAGGCGCGTGCAGGGCAAACGGGCTGGAGAACCTTGCCCAGGAGTAGATTCCGAGAAACAGGGTGGCGAAGAGGCTTGATACCAGAAGGATACTGTAGAAGTAGCCTTTTTCCCGGCGAATGACCTTCAGTAAATGATGGCGAGTTAAGGAATCAAGTCCGAGCAGGAAGGTGAAGCCGGAGATGATCGCATACCAGTTGAGAAAACGGGATTCCAGATCGCCAAACGGTTTATGCGGGATAAAGAAGGCGACAATTAATAACAGAGCGGTAAACAGCACGATAAGAAGCGGGATATTACGCTGGAACATAGGCTATGAGGAAGGGGCAAACCAGTTAACTATTACCTCAAATAGATTGTGGAATGCGGGGATTTGGTTTTGTAGCAGGGTGGCGGCGGTGCCCAGCAGAACCGCAGTAGAGATGATGATAATCAGGAGCAGTTTGATAAAATCCTCACCCTTGATTGTTCCGAGCATTATCGGTTCGGGTTTCAGGTAACAGGAGGCAGCATAGATCTCCTCGCCAATCATTGTGTAGTCACAGGCGGCAACAAAGAATGGTAACTGTGTGGTCTCGGTGGTGCCGGCAAGTTGAATGGCACCCACCGCATGACCGGTCTCGGCAAGGATGAGCGATTCTGCATAGAAATAGCCAAGCCAGAAGATCGCCCCGGGGCGTTCGCGCAGGATGATACCATCCACACCCGCAGCATAACCAAACTGGTCTGAAGTGAGAAAAGTGATGTTATCCGGGTTGTAGAGGTCGGGACGCCCTGCCTCGGTGTACGCCTCCTTAACCGTTTCCTGGGCTGCGGTCATCACAATCGGATCAGAGTTGGGGACAATTAAACGCACCGCATATTCAGCAGATTTCCTGGCGATGCGGCGGAGCAGGGGCAGGGCAGCGATAACGACCATATCGGTGATATAGCCCAGACCAAAACTGAAGAGAATCGGTTTGCCCAGTTCTGTTGCTCGTCCCAGCGCATCATCAATTGCGTCCAGGCCGCTGATTTTCCGGATAAACATTCTCACCCCCTGGCGTGCCCGGATAATATAATAGATAAACAGGGCAGATATGATAACTGTCAGCACCAGGACATTAAGGCGATTGGTATTAAACCACTGGGCATGAGCGCTGACCGGTCCGCAGACCGGTGCGGTGGCAGAATCGGTCTCCGAATAGGCACGGACAAGATAGTAATACGGCGCACCGTCGAGTACCGAGTCGGTATCAATGTAATCGGTGCGGGAGATTAACTCATCTGTTACCGGCAGGAAAGGACCATCAGGGACACTTGCCCGGAAGATTCGGTAGCCAACAACTGATTCTGGTACGGGATGGTTCCAGGTGATAGAAATGGCTCCGCCAGCATCATTGGGGTTATCCCGGACAATTACCGATTCCGGTGGTGCGATAGCAAAAATGAACAGTAAAAAGCACATTTATGTGGTAACAAGGATAACTCTCGTTTTTTTCCTGTCAACTTTACCCTCTGCTTGCTTTAATCTCTCCTGCGGAGTGAGTTCTGTTGAGACGGCTATCGGTGTGCTTGACTTTTAAGAAAAACACCTTATATTTAGATAAGAAGTTAAAGGTTTTTGAATAACACTAAATTTGGTTTTGGACCACGGGCGCTTCAGGTCTATTTTATTATCGGTCTGATTGGACTGGCCGCCGTCTGGTTTTTCTATTCCCAATTTCTGTTAATCCGGTTATCAAGGCTGTGGCGCGATTACGCGACCACATTATCCACGCAACTGGAAGAAGAAACCGAGTTACGGACAAGAATTTATGCTCGGTTTATGAGCCGAATTAATGAACCGGATGAATTGGGTTCACCGGAACTGGATATCATATTTGATGAGGTGATTCAGAAAATAGACTTTCCGGTTATTATCACTGACCCGGATGGGAGACCGCTTACCTATCGCAATCTCAAGGATTGTGATACCAGTGAGAGTGGGCTGGTGGCAATGACAAGAAAACTGGACGAAGAGCACGAGCCTATTCCGGTTCTGGTGCGGGAGGGCGATTCGTTACGCTGTTTGAGTGTGATTCACTATGGAGTGGCACCGTCAACCGCCACCTTGAGGAAAATCAGCAACAGTTTGAGTAGTTCTGTTCGGGAGTTGCGGTTGTTTTCCCTGGTGCAGTTATTGCTGTTCTTTGGTTTTATGGGGGTTGGTATCTGGGGGATTCTGACCTACCAGCGCCAGGAGCAAGAACACATCTGGACCGCTCTGGCTAAAGAGACGGCACATCAACTGGCAACACCGATATCGTCTTTTTCTGCCTGGTTGGAGGTACTCAAGGAAAATGGGCAGAGTGATGTTGTTGCTCAGATGGAGGAAGACTTGGCACGGATGAAGGAGGTTCTTTCCCGGTTCAGCCGGATTGGATTGCCGCCGGATCTGGAGATGCAACGGCTGGGGGAAATTGTTGACCAGTCGGTGGCTTTTGTCCGGCGGCGGGCACCGCGCAGTGTGAAGTTTGCGGTTCAGATTAAAGACGATCCGGTGGTGATGGTTGACCGGGTGCTATTTTCCTGGGCGCTGGAGAACCTGTTGAAAAATGGCGTGGATGCCATCGGGAGCCGGGAAGGTAATATCCTGGTTAATCTGGGATTAACCGCAGATAAGCGATTGGTTGAGATAGAAGTGATTGATACTGGTGAGGGTGTGAAGATAGATAAACTGTTCCAGCCCGGGGTAACAACCAAGCGTTACGGCTGGGGGGTCGGTCTGACACTGGCACGGCGGATTGTTGAGGGCTATCATCGCGGACGCTTGATTCTTAAAGATTCACGACCGGGACGCACCGTGTTTGCCATCTATCTGCCGGTTGAAAGGAGTTTGTGATGCGGATTTTGTGGATTGATGACGAGATAGATCTCCTGCGTCCTTTTATTTATGCGCTGGAGAAAAAGGGCTACACGGTGCTAACCGCAACCAATGGACCGGACGGTCTGGAGATACTTAAGACCCAGTGGATTGACCTTGTTCTGCTTGATCAGATGATGACCGGAATGCAGGGGCTGGAGGTGCTCCGGCGGATAAAGGAGATTGATCGGAACATTCAGGTGGCAATGGTAACCAAATCTGAGGACGAGGCGCTGGTCAACGAGGCGCTGGGGAAACTGGTGGATGATTTTGTGATTAAGCCGTTTACTCCGGCACAGCTGCTGGCGGTGGTCAAGCGTTTATTAGAGAAGCGGCAGCTGGTTGCCAATCAGGTGGCAGAAGAGTTTGTCGCGACGATGAACCGGGAACGCGATCTGACCAGTACGCAGGGCTGGGCAGAATACTACCGGGTGCTGGGATACTGGGACACTCTTCTGGCACGGTTTGGCGACCGTTCTTTAATTGAGTTACATCAGGACCGCCGTAGGGCAGCAAATGATGATTTTACCCGGTTTGTGGAGGAAAACTATCGGGGCTGGTTGCAGGATGGCAACCTGTTAATGAGTCATCGCTTAATTGAAAAAAAGGTCAAGCCACTCTGGGAGGACAAACAGACCTATTTCATTTTACTGGACTCAATGCGTCAGGACCAGTGGGATGCGATTGTTACTCTATTAAAGGACTTTTTCCATATCCAGAGCGGTTATTACTATTCAATTCTGCCCACCGCTACACCTTATTCCCGTAATGCGATATTTAGCGGACTCCTGCCACTGGAGATCTACCGGCGATTTCCCAGATGGTGGGTTTTCGCGGAGAGCGGACAGAACCGTTACGAACAGGAGCTTTTTGCCGAGCTCCTCCGCCGGCTGGGGTTTAAGTCACGCTGGACATTTATCAAGATTGCCCGGGGCGAAGATCTGTACTCGGCACGAACAGCGTTATTTGATACCAATCTTAGACTGGCGGTCCTGGTTGTTAACTTTCTTGACCTTTTAATTCACTCGGTAAAGTCATCCAATCTGCTGGATGAGATAATTCCGGACGATGCGGCACTGGTGGGCACAACCCGGGTGTGGTTTGCTTCCTCGCCGATTATTGAACTTCTCCGGGAACTGGCGCGGCGTCGGTGTCAGGTTGTTTTAACAAGCGACCACGGGTTTATCCGGGTGAATCGTCCGACATTAATTTACGGTTCGCGAGAGATTTCTGCTAATTTGCGTTATAAACACGGTGCGGCACTGCGCGTGGATGAACGGGATGCTTTATTGTTACATCACCCGGAGGACTACTTTCTACCGGTGGAAAACCCCGGGGTT
>CAKZPX010000153.1 GCA_937139435.1 uncultured bacterium | reverse complement strand
ATTTTCTCAATCGCCTTCATCGCCAGATTGACATCCCGGGTGTAGATGGATGATGAAAGACCATAAACTGTGCCATTTAGAACCTCGATCGCCTCATCAAAATTGTCTACCTTAATAACCGATAGCACCGGACCAAAAATTTCTTCCTGAGCAATTCTCATGCCTGGTTGCACATCAGCAAACACCGTTGGTTGATAGAAAAACCCTTTATCATAATCACCACCCCGCAGTGCCTCTCCACCGTATACCAGTCGGGCGCCCTCGGCTTTGCCGACTTCTACATAACTGTGCACGGTTTGGCGTTGTCCCTCGCTTACCAGTGGTCCCATCTCCACCGTTTCATCCAGACCATTCCCGATTTTCAACTTCTTTGCCCGTTCCACCACCATCTCCAGAAACTGGTTGTATACTCCGGATTGGAGGATTAAACGGGAAGTGGCAGTACACCGTTGACCGGTAGTACCGAAAGCACCCCAGATAATGCCCTCCAGTGCCAGAGATAAGTCCGCATCATTGAGAACAATCTGGGCGTTTTTGCCTCCCAGTTCCAGGGAACATCGCTTCAGATGTTTGCCACAGACCTCGGCAATCCTTTTGCCCACCGCTGAAGAACCGGTAAAAGATATGCCACATACATCCGGATGGTTCATCAGCGCTTCGCCGACAATCGCACCCTCGCCGTAAACAATATTCACCACACCTGCCGGGACACCTGCTTCGGTCAACGCGCTGACGAACTCATGCACCGATGCCGGTGTTAGCGTCGCCGGTTTTATAACTGCGGTATTACCACAGATGAGAGCGGGAAACAGTTTCCAGGAAGGAATTGCCATAGGAAAGTTCCAGGGGCAGATCATCCCCCAGACACCCATCGCTTGTCTCGTAACAAACGCCGCCTTATTGGGTAATTCACTGGGCACAACCTTTCCCCAGAGTCTCCGGCCTTCGCCCGCAGCATAAAGACCGGTATCAATCGCTTCCTGCACATCGCCCCTTGTTTCCTTTAAAACCTTACCCATTTCTCTGGTCATTAACCGAGCCAGTTCTTCCTTGCGTCGGATAAGTATTTCTGTTGCCCGACGGATAATTTCGCCCCTTTTCGGTACTGGCAGCGAACGCCATGCCGGATAAGCCGCTTTTGCCGCTGCAACCGCATCGGCCACATCCTCCGTACCGGAGGAAGGGAATGTTCCAATTAAATCGTCAGTATCCGCTGGGTTACGATTCTCGTATGTTTTTCCCGACTTTGCCGGCACAAATTTGCCGTTAATAAAATTCAGATACTCCTTAGCCATTTTATCCTCCTTTTATTTACTCAGTAATTTTAAAGCCTCATCGGCACTGTCCGCCTTAATCACTCCCGGAATTTCCCAGGTATTAATCCCGATTACTTTTTTACCCATCTTTAAGGCGAAGCCAATTTCGGAAAGGGTTCCATAGGAACCGCCTACCGCGATCAGGACATCGGCACTGCGGATGATTATTAAATTTCGTGCCTCGCCCAACCCGGTTGCTATCGGGATGTCAACATAGGGGTTTGCCTGAGACCGCTCGTTACCGGGTAGAATCCCTACTGTTAATCCACCTTGTGCCTTTGCGCCCCGGCAGGCAGCAAACATCACCCCTGTTAATCCACCACACAAAAGCACCGCACCTGTCCGGGCAATTCCCTTTCCGACTTCCTCAGCAATCTGTTCTATGTCCGGTGAGCATTCACTGGCACCGATAACACCAATAAATTGCCGGTTCATCTACTCTACAAACAACGGGACAAAAGCAAAACGAGTGACATCAACCAGTCCGCGGTCGGTTAACTTTATTTCCGGGATCACCGGCAGGGCGAGAAAGGAAAGGGTGATAAATGGGTTTTCCAACCTTGAGCCCCAGATATGCGCCTTGTCCAGGAGAAGTTTCAGGTCATTAACCACTTTTTCTGCCGGCTTATCCGACATCAAACCGGCAATTGGCAATGCCAGACTCGCTGCTACCTTACCATCAGCAACCGCCACATA
>CAKZPX010000152.1 GCA_937139435.1 uncultured bacterium | reverse complement strand
TTCATACACCCGGCGGGAGGTCTGGGATTTACCACAACCGGTGCGCACGGCACACACCGCAATCACCGGTTTTTTTGCCTTTAACTGGAGGAGTCGGGGTGGCAGGAGCGAGAACTGAGCACCAGCAGCCAGTGCCTGGGCGGCACGGCTCATGACAAAATTATACTTCACATCAGAATAGGCAAACACCACCATATCTACCTGGAGTTTTTTGATTAACTCCGGTAGTTCCTCTTCATAATAGGTGGGTATACCCTGCTGGTAAATCCTGCCAGCAAGAACCGGCGGGTAGGTGCGGAGCATGCCGACCGTTCCCAGATTCTGTTCCGCCGCCATAGTAAATCCAACTACCTCATACTCTTCCCGGTCACGGAACACCATATTGAAAAGATGATAGTCCATACCGGCAGCGCCCATAATGATAACCCGTTTGCGTTGTGCCATAAAACTTCTTTCCAGTTTATATCCTTAAAACCGCTCGGTCATAGATTTTGCCTGCAGGAAGAGGAGGAGGTAGTCGCGTCCGCCCGCCTTGGAGTCAGTTCCGGACATATTGAACCCGCCAAAGGGCTGGACATCAACCAGGGCGCCGGTACATTTACGGTTGAAGTAGAGATTACCCACATGAAACTCTCTTTTTGCGCGCATAATCTTTTCCCGGTTACGGGTATACAGGGCGCCGGTAAGTCCGTATTCGGTGGAGTTGGCGATCTCAACGGCATCAGAGAAGTTACGCGCCCGGATAACCGCCAGAACCGGTCCAAATATCTCCTCCTGGGCGATACGGGCCGAGCGTTTAACATCAACGAAAACTGTCGGCTGGATAAAATAGCCTTCTGTATCGTTTCCTTTACCACCGCAGACAAGTTTCCCTTCCTTGTTGCCAACCTGGATGTAGTCGATAATTTTGTTGAACGCACCCTGATTGATTACCGGACCCAGCCAGTTTTCCTGCTCGGTTACCGGTCCTATTTTAATCTGTTTTATCCGGTGGATGAGCATATCCATAAATTCATCATGGATCTTGGCATCCAGAACCAGGCGGGAGCAGGCAGAGCATTTCTGTCCCTGGAATCCGAAAGCAGATACAACTACACCTTCAACCGCACTCTTTAAATCCGCTTCCGAGTCAACGATGATACAATCTT
>CAKZPX010000151.1 GCA_937139435.1 uncultured bacterium | reverse complement strand
CACTACTATATAATATACACTATAAAAACCAAAAAGTCAAGTCTAAAATTATTTTTTTTTACATATCCTTGTCATTTACATGTATTTTAGCGGGTTAACATTAGTTTTTGTTACCAAATTTTATAAACAGATTTAATTTAAGTTAAAAACATTAATAATCCCATAAAGATAATTTTACATAAAATTGATGGGGCTCTTCCACATACTTTTAAACAAATAAGGGGACTTACCCCCGAAGGGCAAGTCCCCAATATTAGAGCCTCCTCAATTATAAATGAGGATGTTTATTCCTTATTTTTGCCGTTTCCGTAATGTAAAAGCACCGGCTAAGGCACTCAATGCCGTTAGTATGCTCAGTCCGACTATACCAACAGCAGGTATTCCTTTAACTGCGGTCAAGGTTACCGTATTGCTGTAGATTAAGTCTGTGTATTCATCTGAGATGACACAACGGTATTGTCCTCCGTCATCTTCTTCAAACGGAGTGAAAATCAAGGTCGCCTCGTTGGCACCGGAAATGTTTCCCCCATCAACCAGATTTTCCCATGCTTTTCCACCATTGGTGGCTTTTTGCCATTGATAATTTAATGTTCCGATACCACCGCTGACATTAACGGTCATTGAGAAATCATCCCCGATAACAACTTCTGCATTGGGAATGTTAGAAACCAATTGTAGATGATTGGCAATTCGGACGCGAGCATTGTTGGAAACATGAGTCTTTTCAAGGTCGTTGATTTCTAAACTATACAAATAAGTGTCGGGCGATAAAGTACTCGGGTCAACGACCAGTTCTAATGTATTCACTTCAGAAGGCATTAGGAACCCGTGCTCTACAGGTTCTGAATTACGATACCATGTATAAGTATCATAATTGGGGAGGAAGACACCACCGGTGAAAGTAACACTTAACTCAAAGGTATTGGAGTCCACATAGGCATCCTGATTGTGGGGATGTTCTATGATTTGCAGTAAGTTGCCTACATATACCTCTCTTTCTTTCGGTTCGCCGGGATTACCGCTACCATCGTAAGGTGTGTATGTTAACAGATACATACCGGGATTATTTACATCTACGGCTCCGTCAATAACGACCAGAGAGGTAACATCGCCCCAGCAATAATCTTCCGCAGAATATCCTGGGTCAACCCAGGGCTCGCCTGCTTGCCATGCAAACATTGCAGGACCTTCTAATGTAAGTTCGGGTAAATCGTTGTCCACAACATGCACGGTCCTGTTTATAATTGTGGTCATGGGATACTGTGGGTCATGGTCTGTCACTTTGTATTCAATAAAGTAGGTACCCGGAGTGAATGGGTCTACTTCGCCAGTAACAATGACTTCTTCGGTCAAATCGCCATCTTCGGGATCTATGGCTGTATAGCCGAGTTCGTTGTAAGGTTCTTTACAATCCAGGAACATTGGATTGTCACCATTCAAAGTGATTACCGGCGGATAGTTTCTGACAACATGAACTGTAAGCGTTTTCTGTTCCGCTGGATTGC
>CAKZPX010000150.1 GCA_937139435.1 uncultured bacterium | reverse complement strand
ATTAGTGAAGAGAACTGCATTTGAAGGTAATTCAGCCGCTATTGTCTGTGCAAGGTCCTGGAGGTTGGAGATGCGCGAACGGTCCTGACGGGGATAAAACCAGACAGTGGCAGCGGCAATTAGAAGCACAAGTATTAATATTAGGAGAACTCCGAGTTTCCTCCTATAAAGATAAATATAGTTAATACCCAGTCCAATAACAATGGCACAGACAAAATACACCGGCAGAAGATAACCCTCTTTATCAGGAATGTTGTAAATGAGTGTTCCCAATCCTGAGAGTACAGCACCAACAACAATAGCAGACAATAACAGACGACTCTTTTTCACCAGATACAATGTCCCCGGAATTATGAGCATCCAGAAGAAATAAAATTGTTTCAGGAAGATTCCGGGTAAATCCAGAAGCTGGGTAGAAATGTAGTCCATACCACCAGCTAAGAATCGGTAACGGTAGATAGTAGCGGTGACGTAATGATATAAATCAGTTATTGATTTAATCCCACCCCAGGATGGGTAGTTTTGTGTGCGAAACAAGAGGGAGAGATAAAGCAGAGGTCCAGGAATAAAAAAGAAGAAAACGATAAGCCATGCTCGCACGGAGAGTTTTAAGTCTTTTGAGTAAATTATAATGAAGATAGATGGTAGCCATAAGATAATGAAGAGGTGATTGGCAATTGTTAGACCGGTAATAAACGCAAGTAACAGTAGCAGGTGAAATGCCTTTGTTGTCTTTATCTTCAGGGAGATGTAAATTATGAGCGAAAAGAGAAAAACCTGAAAGGCGTATACTTCAATAACAGTTGCTTGCTGCCAGAGTTCAAAAGATATCGCCCAGATAAGAGAACCTAACAGACTGGTGATGTCATTTCTGGTTAATTCTTTTATAATAAAATAGAGGATGAAAGTCGAACCAGCAGCAGTCAGTGCTGATACCAGGTTGAGGCGAAATGGTAGTGATAAAACCGGGATAAGGGAAAGGGAGTGAAGTAGGGAAAGCAGCAATGGATACCCGGGCGGGTGGACAAGTCCGAAGGTTTTTGTCGCCAAGACAAACTCGGCACTGTCCATCCAGTATATACTCCGGCAGGTTGTGCAGTAGTAAAGTCCCAGTGGGAGTAAAATACTGCTGAGCGGGAAGACGATTTTTCTTAGATGAAAATTGCTTGCCGGCACGGATGAGTTTAGTCGGTTTTGGTAAAGGGTCAAGGAAGAGGAGCAAGTTAAAATTTTATCCTTGACATTAATAAAGATACCGGTATAAGGTGTATTAGATTGTTAATTACCTCTCGGTTAAAAATGTCGCAGCAATAGCTATTATGTTTTATAAGCATATAGTAATTTGGGATTCAGCCAGGCCTTTTTCTGTTATTTCCCAGCGGAACCCCGGATTGA
>CAKZPX010000149.1 GCA_937139435.1 uncultured bacterium | reverse complement strand
CAAACCTGGACAACCGGGTTACCGTTGCTGCCAGCCCGACCGGAGGCAGGACAAACCCGGGAATGGGTTGAAAAGCACCGGTAATATCTATCTCATTCTTCTCAACTGGACCGAGCCCCCGCATGCTGGCAATGCGCAGGGTCGGGATCCTTTCCGGTCTGCCGCCGGCAAGCAGGGTCATCACTGTATCCAGCGCCACCGGGTTAGCGCTGGCGAGGAGAAGACCGAGGTTCAGCACCCGACCGCTGCTCGGACCATTTGGTCCGTCCATTCCCCGGATGCCATCCATAATTGTCAACACCGGCACCGGCACCGCCTGATAGATGTCCACTAAAAGTTCCGCAAACTCCTCAGCATTGTCCGCGCGACTGTGCAGATAGGTTTTGTGTCCACCCGGTATAATGCCAAAGATATTTTTAATTGCGCCGGTGATAATGGTCAGCCCGTGGGTCTTGAACACCGGCAGGTTAAGGATGACATCAACCTCATTGATGATGGCGGACACCGGCACCTCGGGCAGAAAACGGGAGTTTAACTTCATAGTTATCGAGTTGATGCTGATGTTGTGAAAACAACCTTCACTTGCCGCCACCACACCGGTCGGTGCGAGAAATGTTTCCATTGCCACCCGGCGCACACCAGCCGGGTTGTCACCAACTGTAACCTTCTTTGCCCCCCGTTGCACCAGCCCGCGCACCACCAGCCGCACCAGTTCTGGGTCGGTTGTTACACCACGAGATGGTGGGTGCGGGGCAAGGAGATTGGGTTTAACCCAGACCCGTTTACCCTGAAAGTCAAAGTTAAGAAAATCCAGCGCCTCATTTACTGCGGTGCGGAGCTCAATAATCTTCCGCACCAGCACCGCCCGCTTTGCCATTACAATTGGATTGGGTTCTCGCCCCGGCCGGAAAGAGCGGACGCGGTTGGTTCAGCCGGTGCCGATTTACTGTCCCGGGACGATAAAAAGAACATTAGCGAGGGACACAATCGCCTCAGGCTGTTTCTCCTTACCCTCAGGCACACCGGCATCCTTAAAGGTAACATCAACCATCTTCACAACACCATCTTTTACCGTGTAGCCACCGCACACCGCCGTGCCACCGGATTTAAGAAAAACCACCGGCATATTCCTCCTCTGGTTATGACACCTCGGGTCTGGGCAGGGGACAGCGCAGGGGTTTATCCTGACGCAGTCCCAGGGCATAGTCCGCCTGCAGGAGTTTATGAATCTCCCGCGTGCCCTCATAGATCTGAGCACCCTTGGCGTTACGGTAAAAACGGGCAACCGGATACTCCTCGGAGAATCCGTAGGCGCCCAGGATCTGCACCGCATTACTTGCTGCCCTTTCTGCTGCGGCACAGGCGTAAAATTTTGCGGCTGATGTCTCGCGGGTGCCCGGAATACCCTGATTCTTGCGCCAGCCCGCCTTCAGATACATTAGCCGTGCCACTTCATAGTCAACCGCCATCTCGCCAATCATCTCCTTGATCAGCTGATGCTCGGCGATCGGTTTACCAAATGTCATCCGGTTGCGAGAGTAGTCAATTGCGGTATCAAGGCAGGCACGGATCAGACCAGCGGCACCAGCCGCAACGGTATAGCGCCCCTGGTCAATGGCAAACAGTGCAATTTTAAAACCTTCATCGGGCCGACCGAGCATGTTCTCCTCAGGCACCCGCACCTCGCTCATAAAAATTGAACCGGTATTGCCTGCCCGGACACCAAGTTTATCCTTGATGGTGGATGTGGTCAGCCCGTCCCGGCCCCGTTCCAGGATAAAGCAGGCGATACCAGAATGGTCACGGCGCTTCTGCTTTTCCTGGTCAACCCAGGCAAAAACAAGAAAATGGTCAGCAACATCAGCCAGGGAGATCCAGGTCTTTTCACCGTTAAGAATATAATGATTGCCATCCTTTACCGCCCGGCTCTGAATCCCGACCACATCAGAACCAGCACCGGGTTCGGTCAGACCGAATGCGCCCAGTTTTTCACCCCTTGCCTGTGGGACAAGAAAGCGCTGCTTCTGCTCCTCATTGCCCCAGGTTAAAAGCGTCAGGGAGTTAAGTCCGATGTGCACCGACAGCACAACCCGCAGCGAGGTGTCAACATACTCCAGTTCTTCACAGGCAAGCCCCAGGCTGATGTAATCATTACCGCTACCACCATAACCGGCAGGGATGGTCAACCCCAGGATACCCAGTTCTGCCATCCGGCGGGTGATGTTACAGTCAAAAAACCCCTTGCGGTCATTTTCCCCAATCACCGGCTGGACCTCATTACGGGCAAAATCCCGGCACAGTTTCTGGACAAAAATTTGTTCTGGAGTAAAACTGAAATCAATCACCGGACAGCCCTACCCGCTGATAAATCACCCGGATGTTTTTGAGCAGTTTTTTCATATCAAACACCCGGTCTAACTCCTTATCGGACAGAAGCCGGCGCACCGCCGGGCTCTGGCGGGCAAGTTCCGGAAACCCCTTCTTCTCTGCGGTGGCGGTAAAGGCGAGTTTCTGCACCAGCCGATAGGCACGGTTGCGGTTCATCCCTTTCTCCACCAGCGCCAGCAGTAGCGCCTGGGAGAAAAATGTCTCGCCGGTCAGACGCAGATTCGCTGCCATCCTTTCCGGGTTCACCACCAGACCGCCCAGCACCTTATTCATCTGGCGCAGGCAGTAATGGACAAGGGTAAAAGACTCGGGAATGATAATCCGTTCTGCCGCCGAATTGGTCAGGTCGCGCTCATGCCAGAGCGGAATGTTCTCCAGCGCCACCAGGCTGTAACTGCGAACCACCCGGGCAAGAGAACTGACGCGCTCGCAGATAATCGGGTTCTTCTTATGCGGCATCGCTGATGAACCCGCCTGGGTTCTACCAAAAGGCTCGCCCAGTTCCCCGATCTCGGTGCGCTGCAGATTTCTGATCTCGGTGGCGATGCGCTCCAGCATTCCGGCAATCAATGCCAGCACACCCAGCACCAGGGCGTGCCGGTCCCGGGGCACAACCTGAGTTGCCACCGGTTCTGGTTTCAGACCGAGCCGGCGCAAAACCATCCGCTCCACCACCGGTGCCAGCTGGGTATAGGCACCAACCACACCCGACAGTTTACCGTAAGCGCTCTCCTGACCGGCCCACTCTATCCGCTGCCGATTGCGCTCAACCTCACTCCACCAGGAAAGGCACTTCAAACCAAATGTAATTGGTTCAGCATGGACACCATGGGTTCGGCCCATCATCGGTGTGTCCCGATACTTACGGGCAAGCCCCTGCACCGTATTACTCAAGACCCGCAGCTCGGCAGCGATTATCCGGCACGCCTGCTGCAGACGCAGTGCCAGTGCGGTGTCAACCACATCATAAGATGTTAAACCGTAATGGACATACCGCCCGTCCTCGCCCACACTCCGGGCAACGCTTCTGGTAAAGGCGATGACATCATGATTGGTCTGTTTCTCAAACCGCTCAATCTCCTTAATCTTAAAACTCGCATCCTGAATCCTTGCTGCTGCCGATTTCGGGATTATCCCCAGTTCCCCTTCCACCAGGGCAACCGCCTTCTCCACTGCCAGCCAGGAGGAAAACTTTGCCTCCTCGCTCCACAGTTCTGCCATCTCCGGTGTCGAATAACGGGAACTCATCGCAACTGATAAAGGACCCTTAACTGCTCACCCTTCCGGTCAATCACCAGGTCAATACCCGGACCCGAACTGTCCAGTTTCTCCTTAAAGGTGCGGGCGCTCTTTACCACCTTGCCATTCAGCAGGAGAACCACATCACCGGGCAGCAGTCCGATGCGCTCGGCAACAGAACCACTGTTAACCGCAACCACCACCACGCCCCGGGTATGGGCGAGTCCGAACCGCTGGCGCAGTGCCGGATTAACATCCGCCACCACCGCACCAATCCGCGTGCTTACCTTTTCATAATCAACCGCACCCTGACCCAGCGCCTCCTGAATAAACCGCTTCACCTCATTTATCGGTCGGGCAAAACCGACCCCTTCTGAACCACCGGCATGGGAAAAGATAAAGGTGTTAATCCCGATCACCTCGCCCAGCGCATTAACCAGTGGACCGCCCGAATTCCCCGGATTAATTGCCGCATCGGTCTGAATCATATCGGTGTAAATCCCGCCGCCCCGGCTCGCCTTAATGTCCCGGTGCAATGCGGAAATCACCCCGACGGTCACTGTCGGCTGGACGTCCTCAATCAGAAAACCAAAAGGGTTACCGATGGCAATCGCCCACTCGCCAATCAAAATGTCATCAGAATTACCCAGTGTTGCCACCGGTAGATTCTCGCCCCTAATCTTCAAAAGCGCCAGGTCACGCTCATTATCCAGCGCCACCATCTCGGCATCAAAACTCCGGTTATCCGGCAGGGTTACCTTAATCTTCGTCGCATTCCTTACCACATGGGCATTGGTAACAATATAACCACGGGCATCAACAATCACGCCCGAACCCATGGAGCGTATCTCCTGACGAAAGGTGTGTCGGGGGAAAAAGTCCCGGAAAAAGTCATCAAAACCGAACAGGTCAAACGGGTCATAACTCACCACCCGGGTCTGGGTAACAACTACCGAAACCACCGCCGGGCTCACCTTCTGCGCCGCCACCACAATCGCATTCACCCGGGAACGGGTGATATCCTCATTGGCACTCGCCAGCGTTACCCTCTCCTGTGACCCTGGTGCTGGTGGCAACGCACCGCAGGAAAGAACACAGACCAAGCCCAGCAACAAAACCCCGGGCAGATTACTCAATCTCATCCCGGACAGTTTACCGGTCAGAACCCCTGACGTCAAGTAAAGCGGTTCTGACCGGCAACGAAAAAATGCTCTTAAAGATTATCTACCATTACCTTCTGCCCGCGGTGTTCAGGACAAAATGCGGGGTCATCCCCGGGACTATCCAGACACCTGCCCCATTTATACCGGCTTAAACACCTAACAATTGTAAATTCTGCAACTTATCCCGGCAATGCTTCCCCGGGCGGTTAAAAAACGCCCCTTTTATGGCTCTAATATAAAAAAGAGAAAAGTGACAGAAAACCGAGCCGTTTTTTCTTGACACAAAAAATTGCTGGCGGTAAAATGCACCGCCTTGACTGATTTGGGTTGTTTATGAGATAATACGGGTTTATATAACCAGATAAGGGAGCACTGAGATGTTAAGGTTGCTATGCTACATCCACTAAAACAAGGATTACACAGGAGAGCAGAAGTGATTAGTGCGGAAGAGCAGAAGTTTAACAATTGCGCTTCTGCTCTTTCTCGCTTCTGCGCCATGCCATACAATAAAGATAGCAGAGGGAAGCAAAGGTTTGATTGAGATACACAGGTAAAAGGGAGGTGTTTTATTAGGAGGATAGTTGTTCCCCTGGTGTTTGCCCTGTCTTTTTTGAATGGCAAGTTGCTGGTTCGTGATTATTATGGCGATGTGAATGTTGTGCGCGTGCGGCTGGATTCTTTAACCGAGCCGGTTTTTTATTATCTGGATGTTGATGGCGATGGTAAGAATGACACCTTGAAAATTTACGGAGAACAGACGGGCTACTGGTTTGTTTACACAGGCAGGGGCGAGAAGACCTATATTGCTGGTTGCGATATGTCCGAAGGGGATGAAAATATTCTGGAGTTTGCGGTTGGTTATGTTGTGAGTCCGCATAAGCCGGTGGTGATTGCTAAAATTTATAGAGGAGTAGAGGTGAGCGATGATCGTATCTATGTGGTGGATATGGTGCCGACGGTAAAAGGAATGCGAGCCGAGGTTTTACTTGATGGAGAGGCAGGATGGACAACTTTGATGACAACCATTGTGCGTCCGAATTTTATTGAAACACGTCATTTCCGGGGCTGGGTGGAGTCGCGCTATATAGGGAATGGCGATAGGTTTGTGGAACAGAAAAGTGAGGAGTGGGAGAAGTAGGGCTGGTTAATGTCTGCTGTTAATAAAATCGTTAAGAGTCGGTAACAGTAAGTGTAGCGGGTATAATAAATAGAATAACAGGAGCCGCTTTTTAGAGGAAGGGTGTTGTTAACACCCGGAAGTTTAAGCCTTTTTCCTTTCCGGTGCTGGAAGTGTTGACAGAGGGAGGGGTTTGGTCTATCCTGAAAGCATGAGAAGTATAATATGCTGTTTTGTTGTGCTGGTAGCGGGGTTGTCCGCTCAGGGGATTATTTATCATATTGACCAGCCAGTGCCGATCTCGCTGGCGCATGGTGAGTATCTTGCCGGTCTGCGGTTGTGGGGCGAGGGCGGAATAATCGCCCGGTTTGGTGTCGGGCTTTTTGACCGGTTGACAATGGGGATGAGTTATAGCGTGAATCGCTTTATCGGTTCAGATAATCCCGAGTTGTCAAGACCAAGACCAGAACTTCTGGTGCGATTTGCGGTTTTGAAGGAGGCGGGTTATGCGCCCGACCTGGCGCTGGGGTTTGAAAGCCAGGGTTATGATTATTACAGTAAGGGCGGGGATCGGTTTACTGTGAAGGAGAAAGGGGTTTTTCTGGCAATCGGTAAGACAATTGAGGCAAGCCGGACCTATTGTGAACTGGGCGTGAACTGGTGGCAGGGGTTTAATGGGTTTGTGGTGGTTAACCAGTTGTTTCCTGGTAATGTGGAACTGGTGGCAGAGTATGACCCGGGTTTGAATGACCTGCCCGGTAATGGTAAGTTTCGGGGCGGGTGGCTGAATGCCGGGATGGTATGGACTTTTCAGGACCGGGTGCGGGTTGGGTTTGCGTTGCGCGACATACTGGGGAATAAAGAGAGGACAAGGTTGAATCGGGTTTTCTATGTGTCTTTGCAGGAGAGTTTTTAGGAGGTAAGTGATGGATATCGTATCGTTTTTGCAGGGGATTAAGGGGTTTGAGCAACTGGAGCGTTCAGAACTGGAGCAGGTTGCCCGACTGGCAAAGTTGAAGAAGGTGAAGGCGGGGGAGCCGATTGATTTGCAGGGCGAGCCGGCGAGTAAGTTCTATGTTCTGGTTTCAGGTAGGCTGGGGGTGATTTTAACCCTGGATTTCGGGGTTGTTAATCAGACATATCAGATTACCACGCTGGGCACGGGGGATATGTTTGCCTGGTCAGGTCTGGTGGGTAATCCGCATTATACCGCCGGGAGCCGGGCGATTACCGATTGCAGTTATCTGGAGTTTGAGGTGTCAGAGCTGGAGCGGTTGTTTGTTGAGGACCCGAGGCTGGGTTATGTGATGATGCGTTTGGTGGCGCAGACCATCGCCTCGCGGTTACGGCATATGCAGTTGCATCTGGCACAGCAGTACGCCCTGCGGGAGTCAGTAGAGTAGGGAGAGTTCGCCGGGTGGCAGGTAAGGGTAATAAGCACGGTTTTGTTATTGCGATTGATGGTCCGGCAGGTTCTGGAAAGTCAACGACAGCGCGGTTGTGTGCGAGGCGGCTGGGCTTTTTTTATCTGGATACCGGTGCGATGTATCGGGCGGTGACCCTGAAGGTTTTACGGAGCGGGGTGCGCCTGGATGATGAGCGGGCGCTGCGCCAGCTGTTGCGTTCAACACGGCTGGAGTTGTGCTGGGATGATGGTGGTTTAAGGGTTTTTCTGGATGGCGAGGATGTTAGCCGGGAGATACGGAGTCCAGAGGTGAATCGGCTGGTTTCAGCGGTTTCGGCGCTGGGCGTGGTGCGGAAGATGATGGTGGCGGAGCAGCGCCGGCTGGCAAGGGGCAGGAATGTTGTTTGTGAGGGCCGGGATATTGGAAGCGTTGTTTTTCCTGATGCGCAGTTGAAGATATTTCTGGAGTGCGCTATTGCGGAGCGGGTAAGGCGACGCCGGGCAGAGTTGAAGGAGCAGGGGCTGGATAAGGGGATGAGCGATAGCGAGGTGCGGAGGAATCTTTTACAGCGGGACAGGATTGATTCCAGCCGGGATTTGAGTCCGTTGCGCCGGATGCCGGATGCGGTTTTAATTGATACTACCCATCTGACAATTGAGGAGGAGGTGGCGGTGGTGTGTGCGCTGGCGCAAAGAAGGATACAGGGCGAGCAGTGAATTATGCGCTGGCGCTGGCGGATAGCATGGGTCTTGACCTATCCCGGGGCAAGGCTTTTTCTGCCCCTGCGGGTTGAGGGACGGGAGGAGTTGTTGCCCGGGGCGCAGATTATTGCAGCAAATCATACTTCTAATTTTGACCCGTTGCTTATCGGCTGGGCAGCAGGCAGAGAGATATATTTTCTTGCTAAGGAGGAGTTGTTCCGGCATCGGGCGTTTGCCTGGTTGATAAGGAGCTGGAATGCGCTGCCGGTGGGCAGGGGTGGTGTTGACCGGAGGGCAATCCGGCTGTGTTCCCGGGTGTTGCGACAGGGCAGGATACTGGTGCTTTTTCCCGAGGGGACAAGGAGCCGGAATGGCAGGCTGGGTGAGTTTAAACCCGGTATCGGGATGCTGGCGGTGCGGAATCAGGTGCCGGTGGTGCCGGCGTTTATTTCGGGTTTGAGCAGGTCGTTGCTTTCTTACTGGGTGGACAGGGATTTTGTTCGGCTGGGGTTGCGGGTTAAGCCCCGGGGTTGTGTGCCGATCCGGGTGCGGTTTGGCAGTGCGGTGTTTCCAGAGCGGTTTCCGGTAAATCGGGATGGTTATACCAGGTTTACCGCCCTGGTGCAGGAACGGGTGATGGCGCTGGCTGGAGAGAAGCGATGATTTTATGGGCAGGGTGATTGTTGCCCGACCGAACGGTTTTTGCTTCGGGGTCGAGCGGGCGCTCCGGTTGGCAAGGGCAGGGTTGAAGAAATTTCCCCGGGTTTATACTTTTGGGCAGCTGGTGCATAATCCCCGGGTTTTACAGGAACTTGCTGCTGCCGGGATTAAGCCGGTGCGAAGGCTGGTAGATGTCCGTAATGGGTGTCTGGTGATTCGGGCGCACGGTTGTCCGGCCCGGGTGCTTGAGGAGTGTGCCCGGCAGGGGATTGCGGTGATTGATGCTACCTGTCCTTATGTCCGGCGGGTGCAGAATGTTGCCCGGAAGTTAAGTGCCGACGGTTATCAGGTGGTGGTGGTGGGTGAGAGGAATCATCCTGAGGTGAAGGCGATTTTAGCCGCAGCAGGTAAAGGAGCAAGGGTTTTTTCACCCGGATTACGTTTGCAGGGCAGGATAGGGCTGGTGGCGCAGACAACCATCAGCCGGGAGATGTTGAAGGAAGCAGTTGCCAAGCTGCTTGATTTCCGCTATACTGAAATTCGGGTTTTTGATACCGTATGTGCGGAAGTGGTTGCCCGGCAGGAGTCAGCAGTCCGGCTGGCGCAGATGGTTGATGCGGTGGTAGTGGTTGGAGGGAAGAACAGCGCCAACACCCGACGGTTAACGGATATCATCCGTGCCCAGGGTAAGCCGGTGGAGCATATCACCGGTGCCGAGGAACTGGATTTAAGGCGCTGGCGAGGTTATAAAAGAATTGGTGTGGTTGCTGGTGCGTCCACTCCGGCAAGTGCGGTAGCAGAAATTGCCCGAATTTTAGACAATTCCGGTTGTGTCCTTCCTGGTACCCGCTCCCGATGCGGTGTTGCCCGGAGTAAGTTAAGGCGCGACCGAGTTTTAAGGAGGTCTGACACGAATGATAGAAGATATTAGAGACAATCAGTCCGGCACACAGTCCGGAGACATCTATGCGACTTCTTTCCCGATTTTACGGGAGGGAGAGATAGTTACCGGTACGATTATCAAGCGACTGGCAAATGCGGTGCTGGTGGATATCGGTTTGAAGGCAGAAGGTGTTCTGCCTTTAGAGGAGTTCCGGAACCCCGATGAGGTGGTAGAGGGCAGACAGGTGCAGGTGTATGTTGACGCGCTGGAGGATAAGGATGGTTTTCCGGTTATTTCCAAGAAGAAGGCGGATTTTCAACTGGCGTGGGAGACGATTAAGGAGAAGTCGGGAAACGCTGAGCCGGTGGTGGCAAAGGTGTTGCATCGGGTGAAGGGCGGTCTGGCGGTTGATGTGCTTGGGCTGGATGCGTTTTTACCGGGTTCGCAGGTGGATATTCGTCCGGTGCCGAACATGGATGAACTGGTCGGCAAGGAGTTTGAGGTGAAGATCCTTTCCGTGAACTGGCATAAGAAGAATATCGTGGTATCCCGTCGGGCGCTCCTTGAGGAACGTCAGGAGGCTTTACGCCGGGAGGTGATGGCGCGGATCCAGGTTGGCGATGTGATTGAGGGAACGGTGAAAACGCTTACCGATTTTGGTGCGTTTATTGATATTGGCGGGGCGGATGCGCTGTTGCATATTTCGGATCTGGCATGGGTTAAGGTGGTACACCCGAGTGAGGTGGTGCAGGTGGGCGGAAAGTTGAAGGTTAAGGTGCTTTCCCTTGACCCGAATACTGGCAGAATTACCGTCGGTCTGAAGCAACTATCACCACATCCCTGGGAGAAGGTGGAGGAGAAGTATCCGATCGGTTCCCGGGTGAAGGGACGGGTGACGACGCTGGCTGAGTATGGAGCGTTTGTGGAACTGGAGAAGGGAATTGAGGGTTTGATTCATATCTCGGAGATGTCCTGGACAAAGACGATTCATAATCCGGCACAGGTGCTGGCGGTTGACCAGGAGGTGGAGGCGGTGGTTCTTAATATTGATAAGGAGAACCGCCGGATATCGTTAGGTTTGAAACAGACGATGCCCGACCCCTGGTCGCTGATTGATGAGCGGTATTATGTTGGACAGCGGGTTACCGGAAAGGTTAAGTCGTTGAAGGATTTTGGTGCGTTTGTGGAGTTAGAGGAAGGGATTGAAGGGCTGATTCACAACGCCGACCTGTCCTGGACCAAACGGGTGAAGCACCCCCGGGATGTGTTGAAAAAGGGACAGGGGGTGGAGACGATTATCCTTGAGATTGATAAGGAGAACCGTCGGATAGCGTTAGGTTTGAAACAGACGCAGGAAGACCCGTTCTACCGATTGACGCAGGAGATGAGGGAAGGAGATGTGATTAAGGCGCGCGTGGTGGATATCCCCAAGCCCGGGATTGTTGTCAGTTTGAATTACGGGATTGAAGGGTTTGTGCCACTGAGCCAGCTGGTGCGCGGAGGCGGTAAGAAGGTGAAGGAAAGTTATCAGATTGGCGAGGAACTGGAACTGAAGGTTTTGCGCATTGACCTGAATAACCGGCGGGTGCTGTTGAGTGAAAAGGCGTTGCAACCGCAGACACCCGAGGAAGAGGAGGAGACAAAGCGGTTGCTGGAGGAGTTACCGCCGGATAAATTCACACTGGAAGACCATCTGCGCGATTTTAAGGATCTGTAATCGATGACCGCGGCAGTCCTGACCATCGGCTGCCGGTTAAACCAGGCAGAGAGTGACCTTCTGCGGGGACGGCTGGCAGGTGCCGGGGTTAAGGTAGTTTCCGAACCCGAGGCAGCGGACACGGTTTTTATCAATACCTGTACCGTTACCGCCCAGGCGGACCGCAGCTGTCGGGCGCTTATCAGGCAGGTGTGCCGGTTGCAGCCCAAGCCCCGGGTGATAGTGTTGGGATGTCTTGTTGAACGGGCAGGGGCGATGGTGGCGAATATCCCGGGGGTGGATGAAGTATGGGATAACCGGAGAAAGCAGGCAGAGATTGCTGGTTTTTCTCCATTGCCATTGCGGAGCCGGG
>CAKZPX010000148.1 GCA_937139435.1 uncultured bacterium | reverse complement strand
ATAAAAAATCCGATTCTGGTGGCGGAAAAAGTTATGAATTATACTGACCATCTACTGCTTGCTGGAGAAGGCGCGAAAGAATTTGCGCGACGCATGGGTTTTGAAGAGCATTATGTTGTTACTGAACGGGCAAGATTACGACTTGAAAAAGTGAAAAAAGATGGTTCATCCTACTTTGCGCGACTGAATCAGGAGTTAAAAATAACAGAGGAAAAGATGGGGACAGTAGGCGCGGTAGCAATTGACCGTAACGGTACCCTTGCCGCTGCTACATCCAGTGGGGGAATTGTAGGCAGATTACGGGGAAGGGTAGGTGATTCCGCAATTATCGGAGCAGGTACTTATGCTGCTCCCGGTGGAGCGGTTTCCTGTACCGGTCACGGAGAGGCGATTATGAAGTTGCTACTGGCGAAAAGTATTGTCGACCGTATGAAAACAATGCCCGCTCCTACCGCACTTCTCTTGACTCTATCCGAAGCAAAACAGAAGAAAATCATGTGTGGAGCAATTGGATTGGATGCCAGAGGAGGAATATGTTACGGTCACACAACACCGGACATGGCTTATGGCTATAAAGTTGCTGACCGTTTGTTTATGTTTACAGATAAAAAATGATGCTCCTACCGCAGTTATGCTCAAAATACCGGGTCTAATATTATAAAATGCGCTATTCTTCAGGTGACTTTCTGGTTAAAATAATTTTATTAGTGCATACTGTCCTCACCGGAGTTATTCGGGGGCAATTTTATTATTTTGGAAAAAATAAGCTGCAAACTCGTGATTATCAATTTCAAACTTTTGAGACAGAACATTTTAGGATTTTATTTTATCCCGGAGGAGAGGGATTAGCAGAATTCGCGGCACAAACAGCGGAAAGATTTTACAGCCAATTAAGTCAGGATTTAAATATGGAATTAGAGGAGAAGGTCCCCCTGATAATATACCTCTCACCGAGTCAATTTTCTGAGACGAATGTCATAACCGATTTGATCGACGAGGGGATAGGTGGTTTTGCCGAATTGATAAAAAACCGCATTACGATCCCTTTCAATGGTTCTTATCGAGATTTTTATCATGTAATCGGACATGAACTTACCCATATCTTTGAGTTTCAGATGTTTTATCGTTCTCGGCTGGCCGCACTACTCGGAGCGGTAAGTGAATTCCATGTGCCGTTGTGGATAATGGAGGGTTTTGCTGAATTCCAGTCGGGCTGGGCACAGGTAAGTTCCGAGATTTTTATGCGGGACCTCGTAATTAATAATCGTTTAATATCGCTGGTAGAGTTAAATGACAGCTATGGTTATCTTG
>CAKZPX010000147.1 GCA_937139435.1 uncultured bacterium | reverse complement strand
CCCGTCCTTTGGGATCCTGCCGTAATACCCCGTCCAGAACCGCATCCGATATCTGGTCACAAACTTTATCCGGATGTCCTTCGGCAACAGACTCAGATGTAAAAGTTACTTTCTTCATAAATCCGGCGCTCCTTTTTATTTCGTTCATCTTGAAGATTAAAATTTATCAGCTAATAGGTCAAGTAAAATCATCTCTATCCGCCTGACAGTGTCATCGACATTGCTTGCATCCATCCATATCGCCTGTTTTAACGAACGCAACCAGGTAAGCTGGCGGCGAGCATAATCCTTAGTTTTCCTCTTAGCCAGTTTTACCGCCTCGTCTAAACTTAAAGACCCGTTAAGATACCCCAGAAGTTCAGAATATCCATAGGTGTTAGCAACAGTACTGGTTTTATCCCAACCCTGTGCTTGTAATCTCTTTACCTCATCTAAAAATCCCGCCGCCATCATTTCATCAAATCGCTTCTCAATCCGCTGATAAAGAATAACGCGGGGCGTATCAAGCACCACATAAAATGGCAGGAACTCCACTGTTTTGGAGTCAGTTCGGGTTAATTCCGAAAACGTTCTGCCAGTCAACTCATACACCTCTAATGACCTCATAATCCGTTGTCGATCATTGGGGTGCAATTGATTTGCCCGTTTCGGGTCAATCTGTTGCAACCGGGCATAGAGTTTCTCGGTTGACTCTGCCTGCAGTTTTGCCCTTATTTCCTTATTTGCCCGGGGGACCTCAAAAAACGGCTGAAACAATGCCCGCAGATAAAACCCGGCACCACCAACTACAATAAACCCTCTTCCCTTTGCCCGTAATTCGCGCATTATTTTTAACGCATCGCGGGCGAAATCTGCTGCCGAGTACTCCTGGGCTGGAGCAACACAATCGATCATATGAAACTTTATTTCCCGGCGGAGTTCTAATGAAGGCTTGGCAGTCCCGATATCCAGATAGCGATAAACCTGTCGGGAATCGGCTGAGATTATATCCAGATCAAACTTTCTTGCGAGGATAACCCCAATATCTGTTTTTCCCACCCCTGTCGGTCCGGTAATTACCAGAACCATCAAACTCTCCCGAACCTCCGTTCCAGGTCTTCAAGGGTGATTTTAATAATCACCGGGCGACCATGGGGGCAAAAGTATGGCTCGCGACAGGCAAAAAGCCGGTTTATAAGCGAGGACATCTCTTCTGGCGTCAGCCGTTGTCCTGCCTTTACCGCCCCTTTACAGGCAAAAAGTTTAACTAACTCTTGCTCTACAATTGCAGAATCAGAACTCAATTTCACCAGTTCGGCAAAAAACTCCCTGACATCCTCTTTCCCCATAAATGAACCAGCCGGTAAACTTTCCACCACTATTGTCCGGCTGCTGAAAACCTTGGATTCCATTCCCATCCCGGAAAGTTTATCCTTAACTCGCTCATACGCTTCGAACTCCTCGGGATTCAGCTCTATCGTAATCGGGAACAGAAGTCCCTG
>CAKZPX010000146.1 GCA_937139435.1 uncultured bacterium | reverse complement strand
ATGTTAAGGGACCGGACTTTCCTACCGGTGGCTCGGTGGTCGGGCTGGAAGGGATAAAGCAGGCTTACGAGACCGGTCGGGGTAGTTTTACGGTGCGGGGCAAGGTGATATTTGAGGAGGTGAAGGCAGGACGGGACCGGCTGGTGATTACCGAGATTCCCTATCAGGTGAATAAGGCGGCGCTGGTGGAGCGGATCGCAGAACTGGTGCGGGAAAAGAAAATTCAGGGGGTGGCGGATTTGCGCGACGAGTCAGACCGGGAAGGGATGCGGGTGGTGCTGGAACTGAAAAAGGAGACACCAAAAGAGGTGGTGTTGAATCAGTTGTTTAAGTGGACATCACTGCAAACCAGTTTTGGTGCCATCCTGCTGGTTCTGGTAAACAATGAGCCGAAGGTTTTGAACCTGAAGCAACTTCTGGAGAAGTTTCTGGAGTTCCGGCTGGAAACGGTTACCCGGCGCACCCGTTTTGAACTGGCAAAGGCAGAGGCACGGGCACACATCCTGGAAGGGTTAAAGATTGCCCTGAAGAACATTGATGCGGTAATTGAGTTAATCAAACGGTCAAAGGATACCGATACCGCCCGACAGGGGTTGATAAGTAAATTCAAACTGACCCGGGAGCAGGCGGATGCTATTCTGGAAATGCGGCTTGCCCGGTTGACATCGCTGGAAAGGGAGAAGATTGACACTGAGTATAAGGAGTTGATTAAGGAGATTGCCCGGTTGAAGAGCCTGCTGGAGTCAAAGAAGTTGATGATGGGGGAAATCCGGCGGGAACTTTTGGAGTTGAAGGAGAAGTATGCCGATGAACGGCGCACCGAGATACTTGCCGAGGAGCCGGGAGAGATGTCTATTGAGGATTTGATTAAAGAGGAGGATATGGCGGTTACCGTGACCCATCGCGGTTATATCAAGCGGATGCCGGTGAGCGTTTATCGGCGTCAGGGGCGAGGGGGTCAGGGTAGAACCGGTGTGCCGGTGGCAGAAGAGGACTTTGTGGAAGGGTTGTTTATCGCTTCTACCCATGACTATATGATGTTTTTTACCGACCGGGGCAGGTGCTACTGGCAGAAGGTGTATGAGATTCCCGAAGGCTCCTACGCTTCAAAGGGGCGCTCTATCGCCAATCTGGTGGAGATGGAAAAGGGCGAGGTTACCACATCCTATGTGGCGGTGCGGGAGTTTTCACCGGGACGGTTTGTATTCTTTGTTACCCGGAAGGGTATTGTCAAGCGGACAAGTCTGGATGCGTTTGCCAATCCCCGGCGCAAGGGGATTATTGCGATGAATGTTGATGAAGATGATGCGTTGATCGCTACCCTTTTGACATCAGGGCAGGACGAGATACTGCTGGTCACCAGGAATGGGCTGGGGATAAAGTTTAAGGAGACCGATGTCCGGGAGATGGGCAGGACCGCGGCGGGAGTGCGGGGGATAAAACTGGGCAAGGGTGATGAGGTGATTGGTGCGGTGGTGTGCAGTCCGGGCAAGTCACTTTTGACCATATTTGATAACGGGTTTGGTAAGCGCACCGATTTTGAACTTTTCCCGACCCAGAGACGGGGTGGCAAAGGTGTGATTGCCGCCAAGCCGGTGGAAAAGTCGGGCAGGCTTGCCTGTGCCAAGGCGGTGAGCGACACCTCGGAGATTATCGTGACATCAAGACAGGGTGTGGTGATTAGGGTTAAGTGTGCCGATATCCGCAGGTGCGGTCGGTCAACAACCGGTGTCAAGGTGATGGCGGTGGAGAAGGGCGATGCGGTGGTTGATGTCGCCCTGATTGAGGATTAACCTTCTTTTTTACCGAGGATTAGAAAAAGGTCATTAACGGTCCGAATAATAATCCGGGCATCACCAATCACATCCATAATCCTTTTGGGGTTGATCGCCTCCAGATGACGGGTTATAAGTACCGGGGTCATGCCGGCACACCGGGCACCGTTGAGTTCATCAGAACCACCATTGCCAATGTAGAGACATTCATCAGGACGGACCGAGAGATTATTTGCCGCCAGAAGATATATTGCCGGATCAGGCTTTTTTAGCCTTACATTACAGGAGAAGATGGCGGTCTGAAAAAGCGGGGCGAGCGGAGAATCGTCCCACCCGGCAATCTCATCTATACCGCAGTTAGATATCAATCCCAGTTTAAAACCCAGGTTGCGCAATTTAACTAAACCGTTGAGTGTCTCTGGTTCAATATTGGTTAGCGCGTGGCGGAAACGTTTGTGGCGAACATTCAGGGCGGTCTGAATCCTGTCTTCGGTTACCGCAGGGTTGAGCCGGCGGGCAATACGTCGGAGCGCTAACTCTACCGGTGCCAGACCGAGCACATAGTCGTCCGGGTCAGTGAGCCAGTGTTGATACCATAGTTCCGGGTCAATACCTAAGATTGCCGGTGTTCCTGGACCAGGCGCAGCGGACACCTCCAGTGAGGTCAGAGTGTGAAACAGGTCAAAAATTAGCGCCCGGATTTTTTCTCTCTGTAACATCTATTTTTTTAATGCGGCGCGGTAGTCGTAGCGGGTGATGATACCGGGTGCAGCAATCCAGAGATACCTTTCGTCCGCATAGAGGGCGGTGATTTCTTCTTTTGGTAAACCATTGGTGCGGTCTATTTTCCACCAGGTTTTATCTTTAATGTTATACACATCAATACCATTCCGGCTACCAACAAAGAGAAAACGGTCAGCCGCGGTTAATGCCCGAACTGGCTGGGACAGGTCAAACCCCGGTGGGATGAGACGATTCCAGGTGTTATTGGCATCAAGTTCCAGAACACCACCATAGGTGCCAAAGAATGTTGTGCCCCGGGTCCGGGCGATGTTAAAGACACCAAAATCGGTGCGGGCAAAGGGGTCGGTAACCGGGGTGAAGGTGTCGTTTACCATAAGGAAAAGCCCGTTGTCTGTGCCAACAAGCAGTGAGTCACGCATCCGGGCAAGGGCATTAACCGGATGCGGGAAATCGGTAAAACGGTAAACCTTTTGGTCGGGGTGAACACGGTAGATACCGTTATCAGTGCCCAGAAGAACTGTTTCCGGATGAGAGATAAAGATGGTGGTGACTGTTGTTCGCTGACGGTTGAGCTGTGTCAGCGCCGGGAAGATAGTAGGCATTCCCGGACGGACAACGGTCAGCGGTCCAGGGCTAAACTGGCGCCAGTTACCGGCAGGGTCAAGCGCGATAATCCGGTCATGGCTGAGAAAATAGGTGGTATCGCCGGTGGCGATGATCTGATTGATTTTTAACGGAGGGGGACCAGGACGGAAGTCGCGCTCTTTGAACCCGGTGCGGGAGTTGTAGATGAGAATACCATAGCCCCGGGCGAAAACAAAGAGCCGGCGGTCGTAGTTGTTCAACCAGACACTGGTAAAAGGGCAGGTGTTTAACTCTTCGTCAACGATGAAATACGGGGTAAGGAACGGGAATGATTGGGGGGTGAGGGTGTCTTTTTCTTCATACCAGGTTACCGGTTCCGGGACGGATGCAACCGGTTTATAAGCATCGGCGGTGCGTTGTTTTTGAAATAGCCCGGTTTCGGTCTGGAAGAAGGCGCCCACCGGGGTGATGCCAATCGCGTGGATGGTTTTAAAAGGTGGGTAAAGCGGAAAGACACGACCGCTGCCAGGAAGAAATTGATAGAGTTGCTCGGTGGTGGCGGTAAGGAGTTCATTCTGGACCGGATTGTAGGCGCAGATTTTTACCCTGCCGTTGAGACCGTCAGCAGCGGTAAGGGTACGGATATGGCGCAGTTCTCTCTGGGTGAAGATATAGATACCATCGGGCACACCGAGAAATAGATGGTGCTGACTGGCGGTGATGGCGATGCTTTCCTCAATTACTGCCGGATAGGAAAGCCAGTGTTGCGGTTGGTAGGCAAGAGGGAGGAGCAGGAGGATAAGAGACATTCAATCGCAGATAATTGCGCTAAAGGCGCGGGGCAGGTAATCAAGCAGGTCACTAGCAGCAAGGCAGTATGCGGTGAGTTCAGAGACAGCGATATCCGCTGCTCGACCATGGATAAAGACAGCGATAATAGTGGCATTAAGCGGTGTCGCGCCCTGGGCAATGAACCCGGTAATGAGTCCGGCCAGGACATCACCGGTTCCACCTGATGCCAGTCCGGAGTTGCCGGTGGGGTTGACATAGACCATTCCGTCCGGTGCCGCAATTACAGTGGGTGCGCCTTTCAGCACAAGGATACAATTATGTTGTTGCGCAAAGGTGCGGGCGATGCTGACCCGGTTGGCGTTGATTTCTTTCGCGCTTTTGCCGATCAGGCGGCTGAGTTCACCCGGATGCGGTGTGAGGATAAATTTTGCCCGACTCTTTTGCAGAATTTCGGTTGCACCAGCAAGGTTGTTCAGGGCGTCAGCGTCCAGCACAGTGGGCTTTTCCAGGTGCGGGATTAGATTGAGCAGTAACTGTTTTGTTTCGGGATGAGTGGAGATACCAGGACCGATAAGAATGCTGTTAACATCGGGCAATAGTTGCAGCAAAGGGTCAAGCGCAGCAGTACTGAGGCTGACCTCGTCGGTGTCCGGCAGGGGATGTTTTACCGGTTCCAGTATCCGGCTTTCAATTATGCCGGTTAATCCCCGGGGATAGGCGATGCGCACCAGCCCGGCGGCCCGGGGGGAGTAGGAGGACAGCCGCAGCGCCGCGACCCCGCGCGGGCCGAGGGAGGTGCACACCTCCGGCCCGAACACCCGGCG
>CAKZPX010000145.1 GCA_937139435.1 uncultured bacterium | reverse complement strand
GAGGTCTTAAAACGTGGTTTTAACTCCATAATGCTGGTTGTTGGTCCGGAGGGTGGTTTTACTGCAGATGAGATTGAACGCATGATTCAAGCGGGAGCGGTCTGTTGTACACTCGGTCCGCGCCGGCTGCGTGCCGAGACAGCTGCAGTGGCAGGAACTGCTTTTTGTCTGGGATTGTTAGGTGATATGAGATGAAAAAATTTAAGGGAAAGGAGGTGGTAACGTACAATGGTAAGTATTACCGTTAAAGAAGGTGAACCTTACGAAAGTTTTATCCGTCGTTTTCGGCGTGCCTGCGAACAGGCAGGAATTCTTCGTGAGGTTAAACGCCGGGAATTCTATGAGAAGCCCAGCGAACGGCGTAAGCGAAAGATGGCTGAAGCGCGGCGTCGGGCTTACCGAAGGCATATAGCCGAGAGATAAAAAATACGATTTCCGAAATTGGTGGACAAAGTGGATAAAGAGACACTGCAAGCACTGGATTTTCTCCGGATTAAGGAGATGGTGGTTGATTTTTGCACCACGGCACTGGGAAAGGAAAAGGCACAGCGACTTGCTCCGACTTTAGAGAAAAAGAGTGTTCAGGAGCAGCTCTTGCAATTGGGGGAATTTCTCCGGTTTGAGGATGAACTGCCGTTAACTGGAATCGAGGATATCCGGGAGACACTTATTCGGGCAGAGGCAGGAGCGGTTCTAAATCCCGATGAGCTGTTGCGAGTCTATCGGGTTTGTGGCGGGTTAAGGAATTGCTCTGTTTTTTTTCGTCGCCATCGCAATCAAATTGTTGCGCTTAATTATCTGGCAGAAGGAATTGAGGCGTGTCCGGAATTAGAGCGGGCAATTGAACGAGCAGTGGATGAATCCGGAGCAATACGGGATAACGCTACACCAAGATTGGCAGAGTTGCGCGATGAAATAAGAAGGCGACGGAACAAATTAGTGGAACAAATGGAAGAACTGATCCAGTCCAATCTCGGGTGGTTTGAGGGACCGGTAATGGTAAGACGAGAGAGGTTTGTCCTTCCGGTAAAGGTGGAATACCGCAATCAGGTTCCGGGAGTGGTGCATGCAACATCGGCAAGTGGACAGACATTATTTATTGAGCCGATGGAGATGATATCAGAACAGAATTTGTTACAGGAGCTGCGGGATGCTGAAGCCGAAGAGGTGAATAGAATA
>CAKZPX010000144.1 GCA_937139435.1 uncultured bacterium | reverse complement strand
TTAACGCCACTGACCACCGTACCATTGGCATTCTCGTCACTCCGGGCGAAGATGCGGGCGAACTGGAAGATTTTATCACCACCCGGGGTGGCGCCGTTGTCCTGAAAACCACCAGCCCGTTTGGTACCGTTATCCGGGCGGAAGTGACGGGCGGAATAATTCCGGACATCGCCCGACAGAACTCCGCCTTCTGGATTCAGGAATGGACCGAACCAACCACCGCCAACAGCCGCACCCAGTGGGTAACCCAGTCGGGCTGGATGTCAACCGCGCCACCGGACACCTCAATGACCGCCCGCCCGGTCTGGCGCAATGGCGTGCGTGGTCAGGGCGTCATTATGTCCACCAGCGACACCGGTATCAATCTCGGTCATGATATGTTTCGTGACCCGTCACTTTCGGTCACGCCACCTGGGGTCTGGCCCGAACATCGCAAGGTTGTTGCCTACAAACGCTACGGCACCGCTGATGCCACCGAAAGTCAATACCATGGCTCTCATGTCAACGGCACGGTTGCTGGTGATGACTCCATCACTGGCGGCACCAGTTATTACGACGGTATGGCAATCAAAGGTCGGCTCTACTTTGTTGACCTGACCAACGGCTACAGTTTTGTCCTTTCCGAAGACCTCTGGTCGCTCTGGGATACGGTCTACTTTGGTCGCGGTCTACCCGATTCCCTGCGCCCGATAAAACAGCACTCCGGCTCCTGGGGCTGGTCCAACTCCAGTGGCACCTATCTCCTCCAGGACGCCTCCACCGACGCCTTTGCCTGGGCGTACAAAGACTTTTTAAACATTATGGCTGCGGGTAATGAATCATCCACCCGTCGTATCCGCAACCCGGGCATCGCCAAAAATGTCCTCACCGTTGGTGCCACCCGCAACGGTGTTAACTCTAACGCCATCGCCAGTTTTTCCAGCCGGGGACCAACTCAGGACGGCAGACTCAAGCCCGATATTATGGCACCGGGTGATTCGCTCTACTCTGCCACCCGCACCGGCACCAACTCCTATTCATCAATGAGCGGAACCTCAATGGCGACACCGGCGGCAAGCGGTACCATCGGGCTCTTCCGTTCTTATCTCCAGGAGGGCTACTACCCGACCGGCACACCCGAGGAGGAAAACCGGATTAATTACATCTCCTCAGCGCTGCTGCGCTCAATGGCGGTTGTCTCGGCTGACCCAAATGTTGGTAGCTGGACTCCGCCAGACAACAACATCGGCTGGGGAAGAATTGACGCCGACTCGGTGCTCTACTTTACCGGTGACACCCGCAAACTGATATTAAAAGATGACACCCTAGGTGTTGTCACCGGTGAATACAAAGAGGAACAGTTCCTGGTCAATTCATCCCTGCCCCTGCGTGTTGCCCTCGCCTGGACCGACACCGCTGCTGCCCCAAATGCCAATCCGACCCTGGTCAATAATCTTGACCTGGAACTTATCTCTCCTGCCGGCGTTTCCTATCACGGCAACAAGTACACCGCCGGGCAGTCAACGCCTAACCCGACCGGCTGGGACTCATTAAACACCATTGAATGCTGTCGGGTCAACGCCCCGGACTCTGGACTCTGGACCATCCGCGTCTACGCCCGCAATGTTGCCACCGCCGCCGCACAACCGTTCGCCTGGGCCAGCACCGGTGATGTCAGTATCCCAACCGTTTACCGTGATGCTGGTATCCGTGCCATTCTGGCACCCACCGGCACAATTGATTCCGGCACCGTTGTCACACCGCAGGTGCTGATTGGCAATTTCGGCGACCGGACCGAAAGTCTGGCAGCGGTATTCTTCATTGAACCCGGCTATGTTGACACGCAGTCTGTTATTCTGCCTGCCGGTGCCCTGGACACCCTGAACTTCACCGACTGGCAGGCAGTGGTCATCGGCACCTATGGCACCCGCTGCACCACACTCCTCGCCGGTGACCAGAATCCGGCAAACGACATCGCCACAGACAGCTTTGAAGTCATCCCATTAACCGGCGTTGCCGAGGGCGAGAAACCACCCCGCTATCTTACACTCGCACCGGCAAAACCAACCCCATTTACCAGTCAGGTTACCATCCACTTCACTCTACCCCGACCGGGTCCGGTCCAGGTACAGGTGTTCTCGGTTACCGGTGAACTCCTTAAAACCCTGGCCAGTGGCAATAGAGCAACTGGCTTTTACTCGCTTGTCTGGGATGGCACCGATGAACACAACCGCCCGATCAGTTATGGTGTCTTCTACTGCCGGCTTGTTGCTGATGGGAAAACCCTGACCAGAAAACTGGTCAAGACTCGCTAAACTGGCCACTTTAATGGGGCGGTGGGTTGAAAACACCTGCCGCCCCTTTTGTTCCCCCTGTTCTTTTCGGGGGACCGGCATCGTTCCTGTTTTATCAGATTGGAAATCATCGCCCCTTAACAACAGGTTATTGGGCGGGTTTTCCTCCTCTGATCGCCTCGGGCGAAATAATGGTTTTATTAATCCCAAAATCCCAGTCTCGGAAAACAAAACGGATTTCTAACACCGGACAGATGAGGATCATCAACCCAGGCCAACTGGTTCTTTGTCGTCTCGTATTCAACCAACGGCGGCACAAACTGGATCCGATGCAACCTTTCGGGCACAACCTCGGGTTTCTGTTACTCATTAACCGTCGCTCCATCACAAACTGCGCTTGTTTACGCCGGGGGCGAGGTCGGTGGCAGGGACGCGATTTACCGTCCAACCAGTAATGGTCTGAACTAAAGCCAGACTGCTGGCTCGGCCGCTGATACCGTTTTCGGACTGGCGTTTGATCCTTACCGCGTTTAAGCGGCAGCCAGCGCCGGCGTTTATCTCACCACCAATGGTGGAGCAAGTTAGCAACTGCTTCACAGTCAGCGCGATTTGCGGGCAATAGAAATTTTCCCTTCCGCACCAGACACCGTTATCACCGCGGACGATTACGGGGTAAAAATTTCTACCGACTGCGGGTCAACCTGGCAGCCGATGAATCAGGGCTTACTGTGCTTGAAGGTAATCAGTTTAAAGTTCTGCCGCAACCTTGAACTGCACCTGCTCGCCGGCACCACTGGTTGAGCTGGTTACTCCTGGTCGTTTACCACCAGGGTGGCAGAAAAGGAGTATAGTAACCCTTAATACAGCACACCACTATATCAGAATAACGTCTGCCCACCCGGTGACCAGTCTGACGCTCTATGACGCGCTGGGCAGGGCTGTATGGCGGAGCGGAAGAAGTGGACAACTGATAACAATTAAACTGTTAAACCTGCCTGCGGGTGTTTATCAACTGGAGGCAATTGGATCGGGCAATAAGACCTGGCACCATCTGGTTCTCATCCGTTGAATTCCGAGCCATTTTTGCCTTATCGCCGGTTGACTTATTTACATTTTCCGCTACTCTTTAACTATGTGGGGCATAATCGTAACAACCATTTTTGTCTTCGCTCAAACTGTTCCCAATCCGGGTTTCCTTTCGGTTCGCTCCGACCCGCCCGGGTTTCCGATATTTGTTGAGAGTGATAGCATCGGTATCACGCCAATCAACCGGTATCAACTTGACCCGGGAAAATACTGGGTAACCGTGGTGAGCAACGACAGTCTGGAATCGCTTTACCGCCAGCTGCGCACCGCCGGCATCAGCAGAAAACTGTCTGCACTCTGGACCCTGGCTCGCATTGATGGCGCCACATCCCAGATTGAGGTTTTACCGGGAATGGAGACAAGCGTCCTGATTAATTACAACACCATGCAGCGCAACGCCTGTCAGACAAAATGGCTGTTTGCCGGCACGCTGGGTGGAATATTTGCCATCGGACTGGGACTGGGGCTGGTAATCGGGCTGGTTGCGAATTAAGCGATGTCCCGCCTCCTTCTTTCCGGCACGCTCCTTTTTCTCTTCCTTGCCCGGACAAAAGAGACTCCATTACCCGGGAGTGAGGCACGTTATTACCAGCAACTTGCTGATAAAAGGGTTCAATGTGCTCTGTGCCCCAGGCGGTGTGTTATCGCACCGGGCAAAAGAGGCTTCTGCCGTGTGCGAGAAAATCGCAACGGCAAACTTTACTCCCTGGTGTACGGTCAGCCCTGCTCAATCAACCGCGAGCCAATTGAGAAGGCGCCCTTTTTTCACTTTCTGCCCGGACAGCTCCGGCTTACCCTGGCTACAGTCGGCTGTAATCAGCGCTGTAAGTACTGCCAGAACTGGGAAATCTCCCAGGCAACACCAGAAGAGCTACCATCACGGGAACTGTCGCCTTCAGAGGTGGTAAATCTTGCCGAAAAACTTTCCCTGCCGATAATCTGCTTCACCTATACTGAACCGATAGTGTTTTTTGAGTATATGGTGGACATCGCCCGGCTTGCTCGCGCCCGCGGGATCAAGACCGCGGTGGTGTCGGGTGGTTATGTTAACCCGGAGCCACTGCAGGAACTGTGCGCGGTGGTTGATGCCATCAAGATTGACCTTAAAGGTTTTACCCCGGAATTTTACGAAAATGTGTGCGGCTCCTCCCTGCAACCGGTGCTGGCAGCAATTAAAATCGTTGCCCGCTCCTCCTGCCATCTGGAACTGGTCAACCTGGTTGTGCCGGGCTATAATGACGACACCACCACCATCCGCCGGATGTGCGAATGGATAAAGGAAAACATCGGCGACACCATCCCGGTGCACTTTACCCGATTCCATCCTGACTACCGCCTGCAGAACAGCCCGTCAACACCGATTGCCACCCTGGAAAGAGCGGTGGCGATTGCGCGCCGGACCGGACTGAAGTTTGTCTATATCGGCAATGTTCCGGGTCATAATGATGAAAACACCCTTTGCCCGGAATGTGGTAAACTGCTCATCGCGCGTTCGGGTTTTTCTGTCACCCAGAACAATATCGTTAAGGGGAAGTGCCGGTTCTGTCAAACACCAATCCCGGGGGTCTGGAATTGAGCCCGGCAGTCGTCTGGTTTGTTCCGGCAGAAAGGATGCGCGACGGGGTGAGTATCGTCCTGGAGCAATCGGGCTTTTTCTCCCTTACCCGACCGAAAAAAAAGGTGGGCATCAAGGTTCATTTTGGTGAGGTAGGGAATAACAACTACCTGGACCCGGAGTTTGTCCGCGCCGCAGCGATCACGGCGGTGTGTCACGACCTGCAACCGGTGTTGATTGAAACCACCTCTCTTTATCGCGGTCGTCGTCAGCGCGCCTCAGAACATATCAAACTGGCACACGAACACGGCTTCACCCTGCAAAAGGTGCTGGCACCAGTTGAAATCCTTGACGGCGAATACGGTGAGAAATTCTACCGGACAAACACCGACTCTCCTTTAACCCCAAAGGCGTACCTGGCAGGAAAGCTGCGCCACATCCGCTATATCATCAACCTTGCTCACTTCAAAGGACACTTTGTTACCGGGTTCGGTGGAACAATCAAAAGCCTGGCAATGGGTCTGGCAGCCAAGGCGGGGAAACTGGCGATGCACTCCTCCACTCACCCGCATGTTGATGAAGAACGGTGCGCCAGTTGCGGCAACTGCGTTGACTACTGCCCGCACCAGGCGATCAGTTTTGTCCAGTATGTTGCCCATATCGGGCGCGCCTGCACCGGCTGTGGCGGCTGTATTGCGGTCTGCCCGCACAGTGCGATCAGGGTGTCCTGGGACGCCGCCTCGGAATCGGTGCAAAGAAAGATGGCGGATTACTGCCGGGCGATCCTTACTAACCGAGTGGCGATTCACTTCAATTTCCTGCGCCGGGTCACGCCTAACTGCGACTGCTACCCTCAGACCGAACAACCGCTTATACCGGACATCGGGCTTTTCGCCTCCTTTGACCCGGTTGCCTGTGACCAGGCGGCTTATGACCGTGTTCGCCCGGTGCTTAAGGAACTGTATCCTCATCTCGACCCGGAAATAGTGCTGGAACAGGGGGCAGCGATCGGTCTTGGCACCCGCCAGTACCAATTGATCCCGATCTAAAATGAGAGAAACCCAGGTCCGGCTGGAGATATTTGAAGGACCGGTAGAACTGCTCCTCTATTTGGTGCGCAAGAATGAACTGGATATATTTGACATCCCGATCGCCCGGCTTACCGACGCCTACCTGAACATCCTGCGGGCGGATGACCGTCTCAACCTTGACGCTGCCAGCGACTTCCTGGTGATGGCGGCGGTGCTTTTGCGACTGAAGGTGCGCGCCCTTTTGCCCCGTCCGCCTGCTGAAGACCTGTCCACACCGCAGATATCACTGGAACAGATCCTTGACGCCTACCGCCAGTTCCAGCGTGCCGCCCGGATCCTGAGAGAAAAGGAGGCGGACCAGCGCCAGCGGTTTCCCCGCCGGGGCGAAACCCCGCCGACCCGGCTGGCGGAATCCGAAGACATCACCCTGCTCACCCGCGCCTTTGCCCGTCTCCTTACCCGGCTAAAGCCGTCCCCGCAGATTCCGATTGAACCCCGGCGCATCAGAATTGAGGACAAAATCACCGCGCTGCGCGCCCTGCTCAAGGAAAAAACCTTTGTCCTGTTTGAGGAGGCGGTTACCGGTGCCACCATCGCCGAGCTGATCGTAACCTTCCTCGCCCTGCTGGAACTGGTCCAGCTCGGTGAAATCCGGGTAGAACAGGAAGATGCCTTTGCCCCTATCCGGCTCCACCGCACCGGTGCGGGCGATTAAATAAAAACACCTTGCGGCTAAATTCTACCCCTTTAATTACCCTGATTCTTGACACGGCTTAATAAAAGAATAACATCTATCTTATGGAAATAAAGGCGACCGGCTTTGGCTGGATTGAGACCGACCGCGCCCGTTTTGATACTGACATCATCATTTATCCGGACGGTCAGATTGAAAGCCGTTATCGCCACCTGCGCGGTGATAACCACACGGTCAGTAAAGAAGAGGTGCAAAGGGTGCTTGCCGGCACCAGCGCCGCGCTGGTCATCGGCACCGGTCAGTACGGTGCCTTGCGTCTCGCCCCGGAGGCAGAGAAATTCCTTAAGGAAAATGCCATCACCTGCCACATCGCACCCACACCTGAGGCGCTCAAAATCTACAACTCCACCACCGGAACAAAGGCGGCGATCTTCCATGTCACCTGTTAAAATCAGGTTCAAAGTCCAGCACCATACCGTCATCCTGTGAGACTTTATACCCTCGGCACCGGGCACCGCCCGGATTACGACTTCACCCGACTGCTCTATAAATTCGGCATCCAGGTGCTGTTTGACATCCGTGCCAACACCACCGGCAGGGAACTTCCCCACCTCTCCCGGGCAGGAATGGAAAAACTCTGCTCAGAAAACCGGGTCAGTTATGTATATCTCGGCAATGAACTTGGTGGTGGGTGCCGGGCGCTGTTCACCACATCGGACCGTAATCTGGTGCGGGAATGGTTGAAGAGCGAACCGGTCCAGCGCGGGCTGAAGATTATCGCCGGCAAGGTGCCCACCCGGGTATCCGGTATCCTCTGCTCCTGTTACATCCCGGAGTTCTGCCGCCGGCTCCTCCTTGCCCGTGAACTCCTCACCATCAAGCCGGGCATTGAGATTGTCCACATCCTGGAGGAAAACCGGCTCTGGCAACCGCCCGAAAATAAACCTCGTGGTTCCCGACCACCCCGAAGATGAACAGCGCCCAACTGGTCGCAGAAATCCAGCGGTTGAAAAAGGAAAGGGAGGCGATAATCCTTGCCCACAACTACCAGCCACCAGAAATCTATCAGGTTGCCGATTTCATCGGTGACTCCCTGCAACTCGCCCGGCAGGCACAGGGGACGCAGTGTCAACTGATTGTGTTCTGTGGTGTCCGCTTTATGGCTGAAACCGCCAAACTGCTCAACCCTGCCACCCGGGTTGTCCTGGCTGCGCCTGATGCCGGCTGCCAGATGGCGGATATGATTACCGTTGGGGCGCTCCGGCGCCGGAAACAGGAATTACCGCCAGATGTTATTACCGTCGCCTATGTCAACACCACCGCTGCGGTCAAGGCAGAATCCGATATCTGCTGCACCTCGGCTAATGCGGTAAAGGTGGTCAACTCTCTGCCACCGCACCGTCCGATTCTCTTTGTCCCGGACCGACACCTTGCCGTCTGGGTGGCAAAAGAGACCGGTCGGGAGATAATACCCTGGGATGGTTTCTGCTATGTCCATGCGTTTTTCACTCGGAAAGAAGTTACCCGGGCACGACAGGAACACCCTGGCGCCACTGTTATTGCCCACCCGGAATGCCCCCTGGAGGTAATTGAAGCGAGCGACCGGGTTGCCTCTACCGGTGGCATGCTCCGGCTCGCCCGGGAACTGGATGAGCTCGTCCTCGGCACCGAGGTCGGTATGTGCCAGCGCATCCGCTGGGAATATCCGGAGAAAAAATGTTACCCCCTGCGCCGCACCGCCATATGCCGCAATATGAAACTGACCACTCTGGAAAAGGTGCATAACGCACTTGAAGGCTCTGTACCCGAGATTACCATCCCGGAATCGGTTGCCAGGAGCGCTCGCACCGCCATCAAAAAGATGCTGGAGATTTCTTGACTTCACGCGGTTCCGCTGATAAAGTTTAAATGGTGCTCAATCTTCTTATCCTGCCGGTAGTTATTTTTCAGAATTTTGATATCGGTATCAGGGTAGGGGCGGTTTTTCCTTTGACAAAGATTGCACGCACGGTTCATTCCGGCACAATCCTTGGTGCCCAGGCGGGCTACTCTCTGGGCTCTAATCGGTTAGAACTTGACTACTCTCACTTTAACCTGCCTGGAAAGAACTCAATGCCTTACGAGTTAACCTTCAACGAACTGGCACTGATTTACAGTTATTCACTTCTGGCACGCCCCACCTGGGGTATTGCGCTCGGTGCCGGTCCCGGTCTCTCCTTTATCACCCGTGCCTTCAGCGGTGGGAAGGAAACCGGACGGGTCGCCACCACCCACATCACCCTTAGCATATATCAGCAGGAGAAAAAGAGCCGGCTAAGCGCCACTATTGATAATATTATATTTATTGAGGCGCCCAGGTCGCGCTCACCAATTTTTACCTATTTTCCGGCACTAACCGCAGGGGTTGCCTATGCGTTTTAAAACTGTCCTTTTCTTACCTCTCCTCCTCCTTGCCTGCTCGGACACCATTCTTTTCCGCAGCGGTGCCCTCTACTTTCCGCTCTTTACGGGCAGTGAGTGGAAATACCTCCTCAACAGCGACAGCGTTTATGTTACGGTCAACGCCGATACCGTTATCCTTAATCAGAACTGCATTATTGTTTATCGCGACGCC
>CAKZPX010000143.1 GCA_937139435.1 uncultured bacterium | reverse complement strand
AGAAGATGTAATCTGGAGTTCCCCTGCCGGACTGCAAAAGGCAAAAGCGGAACTGAAAAGACTTACCGAAGAAGAACTACCCCGGGTGGCAGAAGAACTCGCCCGTGCCCGCAGTTTTGGTGACCTTTCGGAAAATTATGAATACAAGGCAGCGAAAGAAAAACAGGCGCGCCTGATGGAAAAGATAAATCGGCTCAGCGCCGAAATCAGCCGGGCAAAGCCGCTGGAACCAGATAAAATTGACACATCCCGGGTACATATCGGTTGCCGGGTAAAATTAAAAGACAGCGCTGGCGTCATTCACGAGTACACCATCCTCGGTCCCTGGGATGCTGATCTGGAAAAAAACATTATCTCCTTCCAGTCGCCATTTGCCCGGCAATTGCTGGGAAGAACCTGTAGCGAGAAAATCACCATTGCCAACAGGAACTACGAGATAACCGAAATCACCTCTGCCATGTAAAGAAAATGGGAATGGTTTTGCCTCCGGACAGCAACGCACTCCATCAGTGCATCTTAACCCTCAAAAACGGTGGCGTGGTGGTGTTCCCCACCGAAACAGTTTATGGCATCGGTGCTGATATCCGCCAGTCCTCTGCTATCACCCGGGTTATCGCCATCAAAGGACGTCCCAAAACTCAACCCCTGCTGGTACACTGCGCCGATTTTGAACAGGCAAAGCCACTGATCACAAACCATCCACCGGAAGCGTCATTACTGGCAGAAAAATTCCTGCCCGGTTCCCTTGCCTTAATATTTTTCCGCTCCCCGCTTGTTCCGGACGTCGTAACCGGAGGTGGCGATACCGTCGGTATCAGGGTCGTCGCCAACCCATTTTTTGCCCGGCTCTGCCGGGAGCTTGGTGCCCCGCTTGTCGGTAGCAGTGCCAACCTCTCCGGACAGGGAGCAACCAACGACTTTAGCGCCATTAATCCAAAGATAATAGAAAATGCTGATGTTGCAATTGATGCAGGTAAAACCGGTTCCGGCCTTGCCTCCACCATTCTTGATTTAACGGTCAAACCGTTTCGTCTGCTTCGGATCGGCGCAATACCACCGGAAGAAATTGAAAAACTACTGGGCGAGAAAATCAGGCACTAATATCGGTATTCCAGCTTTAACCGCAACCACGGTTCCACCCGGTTATCGCCTAGAACACCGTTTTTATTCTCATAAAAAACTACCGCACCGGTCGCCTGCAGATAAAGTCCGAACAGGACTGTCCACTCCAGTTCTGGACCAATGCGCAAACTTCGCTCCACCTCCTCAATCACATTTCCCAGTGAATCCCAACCCCTGGCCGGAAACCGGTAATAGTGTCTTAGGAAAACTGTATCCTTCATATCAAAACTCAACCGCTCATAATCCCCACGATTGTAATATCCCCGCAGGGTAACATCGCTCCACAACCCGATCCTCCACATCCGCTGTGGTGTTAAAGAGATTCGCAACCACAGACGGTCGGCATCCGGTCCAATCTCGTGCCCCAGAGGCACAGTATAGTTTTCAAACATTATGTCCCGCAACCGATGGTAGTAGGTAAAGGCGGTAACCAGGGCGTATTCCCCTCGTATCTCTATCGCTCCTGGCACCCAGAACATTCCCACCTGCAAACCAACGCAGTTAGGAGCATCCTTACGGGTATTGAATTCATAATTATCCAGGAACAATTGACCATAGATTTTGCTTTTCGGCAGATAGAGTACCGCATCCCAGCCCAGCAAAAGGTTATCGCCGTGTCCGGAATTGGCAACAGAAAAATAAAGCGGGAGCATTGGATTAAGCATACCACTGAAATCCCAGGCTGATTCCCATGTGTAAACG
>CAKZPX010000142.1 GCA_937139435.1 uncultured bacterium | reverse complement strand
ATCACCGCCTGAACCCAGACCACCGGTCAACTGAGCACCGATCTGGATTTTATTGGGCACCATAACCATTGACAGCGCCTGCAGGTCGGTATTTACCGCATACAACTCCACGCCGCCGAGATTGGCCTCACACATATGATTAACCGCATTACAGCCGGCACCGCCGACCCCGAATACCCCGATCCGGGTAAGCGCTCTTTCTTCTACCGGTTCAATCATCCATGCCTCCTTTATTTATTTTTTTCAACCACGAAACCAACCTTTCATCTCTTCCCAGAGCCGTTGCCCGAGACTGGGCGGCGGCAACTGGTGAAACTGCCTGCCACCACCTTCCAGCGCACACCGAATCAGACCTGCCCCGGTGGCAAAGGCAGGATTCTGTACCACCTCGCGTGGTCCCTGCACTCGCTCCGGTCTGCCAACCTTTACCGGCATACCGAAGATCTGCTCCGCAAGGACATCAATACCCGAAAGCAATGCCCCCCCACCAGTAAGCACTACCCCGGCGGAAAGACCGTCCGCCAGCCCGGACTTACGGACCTCGCTATCGGTCAGATTCAAAAGTTCCTCCACCCGTGGCTCAATTATTGATGCCAGCAGACGCCGGGAAACCTGTTTTGGTCCCCGTCCTGAGGCATCTTCTATCGTCAATGCCTCATCGCGCTCCAGCATTCCTGCCATCGCCACCCCGTACTCTCTCTTAACAACCTCTGCCTGCTGATAGGATGTCCGCAATCCAATCGCCACATCCTTTGTAATATTCGCCGCACCAACCGGCAACATCTTGGTAAACCGAATCTGTCCCTCACGATATATGGAGATGTCTATCACCCCCCCGATATCAACTAACGCCACCCCGAGTTCCTTATCCTCTTCATCACATACCGCGAAAGATGTCGCCAGTGACTGCAATACCAGAGCCCGATTACTGATATCCAGTCGTTCCAGAACCCGATAGATATTCTGAATCGCGGTCACCGCACCGATAATCAATAGCGCCTCAACCTCCAGCCGGATACCAAAAAGCCCGAGCGGGTCACGGACACCTTTCTGCCCATCAACAATAAATTGGGTTGGGATAACATGGAGAATCTGTTCGTCATTGGGTAACCTGATGGTCTGGGCCTGGCGGATAACATCCTCAACGTCACGGGCTTGAATCCCCCGGGGCGGACGGCTGACCGGCACTGCACCCAGCCCGGAAAGATGTTTGATATGGTCACCGGTGATGCTGGTAAAAACCTGGCAGGTATGAAACCGGCACTGTGCCATTTTTTCTGCCTGCTCAATGGCACTGGCAAGCGAATCGGTCGCCTTATCCAGACTGATTACCACTCCGGTGCGGAAGCCCTCCGGAGGTGCGGTACCAAAACCTTTTACCTCTATCTTTCCCATCGGATCAACCTCGGCAATAATACACACCACCTTGGTGCTCCCGATATCAATTCCTGCAATACGTCTTAACTTCGCCATAACGCTACCTCCCTTTCCCCGGGGTCGGGGTGTTCTCTTCTAAAAAAGAAGAAAGTACCTGAACCTCTTCTTCCAGTTCAATCCCGGTCATTTCTTCAACTGTTGCTTTAACTATTTGCACCAATTCATAAATATCGGCAAACCTTGCGTTGCCGGTGTTGATGATAAAATTGGCATGCCTTTCTGAAACCTTTGCCCCACCAATGGTTAATCCCTTCAATCCACACCGTTCTATCAATCTGCCTGCTGGCTCGGTGCTGGGATTTTTAAAAAAGGAACCGGCAGAAGGTTCAACCGGATGCTTTGCCCGGCGCATCTCCCGCACTTTCTGCACGCCTGCAATAATCGCACCATAACTCAAACGGAAACTAACGCTGAGCGCAATCACATCGCGGGGGATTATCGGACTACGATACTCATTTTTTAACTCCGGTCCGGTCAGAACAGCCACATCACCCCTTCGGTTCATAACCCTTACCCGCTCCAGCCGCTCGGCCAGACTGTGCCCGAAAGCACCGGCATTGGTCAAAAGCCCACCCCCAACTGTTCCGGGAATGCCGGCAAGGAACTCTAAACCGCTAAGACGGCTCTTTTCGGCAATATCTGCCACCTGATCTAATCTCGCTCCTGCTCCTGCTTCTATCACCTCCCCGCACACCTCCACCCGGGAAAGATCACCTGCCAGTTTTACTACCAGCCCGCGCAATCCCTGGTCAGAAATTAGCACATTTGTCCCCTGCCCGATAAGGAACAGTTTCAAGTTGTGCTCATTGCAGAACAGGATTGCCCTTTGCAGTTCCGCTTCATTGTTAACGGTTAGAAAAATATCTGCTACCCCACCTATGCAGAAACTGGTATGACGCGCCAGTGGCTCGTCAAATTTGATAACTGCGCTGGAACCCTGAAAAACTTTCCCCAGCTCTGTCTGCCGGGCAACCTGGACTGCCTCTCGCCCACCGCTATTCATCACAACCCATCCTTTTAATCAGCACCTCGGTCAGATGGGTAATGCTGCCTGCGCCGAGGGTAAGGACAACATCGCCTTTTTTAAACTGCGGACAAAGAAAATCCGGCACATCGTTCAGTTCTGGAATGTGATGGACAATCAACCCCGTTCGCCCCCGGGTTTTAATCGCATCAACAATCAAACGTTCATCAACCCCGGGAATCGGCGGTTCCGCAGCAGGATAAACACCGGTAATAACAACCTCATCCGCGCTATTAAAACTATCGCCAAAGGCATCAGCAAGCAGCCTGGTTCTGGTGTAACGGTGCGGCTGGAAGATGACGATAATCCGCTGGTCAGGATAGGCATGGCGCAATGCTTCAATCGTTACCCGGATCTCAGTGGGATGATGACCATAGTCATCAAACAGGACGACACCGCCGGTCTCGGCACGTTTTTCTAGACGCCGATGGACACCAGAAAATGTTGCAATCGCCTGCTCGACAGTGGGAAAGTCTATGCCCAGCTCGGTTGCCGCCGCGATCGCGGCCAGGGCATTCTGCACATTGTGCCTGCCCGCCATCGCCAGACTGAATCTGCCCACCTCTCTGCCCTGATAGGTTACTGTAAATGCCGATGTAAAACGATAGAGCTGGACATCCTTTGCCTGGAAGTCGGCGGCTGTATCCAGAGCATAGGTCACTACCCGGCGCTGCACACGGTTGCGAATTGCGCGCACCGCTGGTGAATCCAGTCCGAGAATAACGCTGCCATAAAAAGGAACCCGATTGACAAACTTAGTAAACTCCCTTTTTAAATCGGCAATGTCACGATAGAAATCAAGGTGCTCGGGCTCAATGTTTGTCACCACCGCAATTGATGGATATAAAAGCAGAAACGAGCGGTCACTTTCGTCCGCCTCTGCCACCAGGTATTCTGATTGCCCTAAACGGGCACCGGCAACCGCCCCAATAATTATTCCTCCAATAACCGCTGTTGGGTCAAGACCGGCGCGCGTCAGAATATGGGTAACCAGAGAAGTGGTGGTGGTCTTCCCATGACTGCCCGAAATCGCGATAGAGAATTTCATTCGCATTAGCTCTGCCAGCATCTCGGCACGCCGGATAACCGGAACCCCCTTTGTCCGCGCATACACCAGCTCCGGATTGTCATCGCTAACCGCAGTGGAGTAAACCACCACCTCCGCGTCACCACAATTTTCTGCCTGATGACCGATATAAACTTTTATTCCGGCGGCAGACAGTTTATCGGTTACCTCGCTCTCATTTAAATCAGAACCTGAAACATCAAAACCCAGATTCCTTAACACCAGTGCGATTCCTGACATCCCGCTGCCACCAATACCGACAAAGTGAATCCGCTTTAATCTGCCAAACATTGCCCAATCCTTTCAGCAATATCCCGACCGGCATAGGGTTTGGCCAGTGCCCGGGCATTCCTTTCCATCTCCCGCCGTTTGCTCTCATCCGCCATCAAGGTCCTCACCAGACTTACCAGTCCGGAAAGCCGATTCTCTTCTAAAACCAGCGCTGCCCCCATTGAGGCAACATAACGCGCGTTTACCTCTTGATGGCGATCAACCGCATAGGGAAAGGGCACGAGGATTGACGGTATCCCGAGTGCCAGTAGTTCTGATAGCACCATCCCCCCGGCACGCGAAACAGCTATGGTCGCCTGACGATAAAGTTCCTCCGGGTGTGCGGTCGATTCTACCAGTTCACAGTTGGCGGAACGAACCAGTGCCCTGATCATCTGATAATCCCTCTTTCCGGTTAAAATGATAAATCGCAAATTGGTAAGCGCTGCCGCCATATCTAATGCCGCAAGATTCAACGCCCGAGCCCCCTGGCTTCCACCCAATACTAAAACCGTTTTGCCATCGTCGGCACGCCTGGTGACAACAATATCCGCCCGCAATGGACTGCCAGTTACCGAATACCGTCCGGGAAATGAAACCTCGGGAGGAAAGGTAAGAAATGACTCTACCGCATAAGGCGCAAAGAACCTGACTACCCGACCCGGAATACGATTCTGTTCTAACAGAAAAAATCGCCGTCCCTGCACCCAGGCAGCAAGCACAACCGCGGCAGAAACAAACCCACCTGCGGCAATTATCCCGTCGGGCTGTAATCGGTTTAACAGTCGCCAGCTCTGAGAAAATCCGCCCAGCAACCGGATAATACTCACCACTTTTCCCAGAACGCGTTTGCTAAAAAAACCGGATGCCATAATCGTATAGAACTCAAATCCCGTCTGTAAAGCAATCTCACGCTCCTGACCATCCGGTCTCCCCACCCATAGCACCTGCACACCTTTATCTACCAGTTCACGGGCGAGGGCGAGCGCCGGATAGATATGACCACCGGTCCCACCTGCGACCATTAGCACTTTCTTCAATCCCGACCCTCCGGAATTTTGAGATTTTCAAAACCATACCAGCAGCGAATAAATTCGCCACCAGCGCCGAACCACCATAAGAAATAAACGGCAGTGGTTGTCCGGTTGTCGGAACGATACTCAGTGATACCGCGATGTGGAGCAGCGCATAAAGAAGAATCACCACCGCAATCCCGCAGGCAAGATACTGCCCGAAAGCCTGGGTGGTTCGCATTGCAATTTTGCAACTCCGCAGGAAAAAAACTAAATAAAGTAACATTATTCCCAAACAACCAAAGAATCCCAGTTCCTCTCCGATGGTACAGAAGATAAAATCTTTATGCAGTTTAGGTAGAAAATAATATTTTTGTCTCCCCTCCCCTAGTCCGCGTCCGATCGGTCCACCCGACCCCAGTGCAATCAGCGCCTGGGTTTGATGGTACCGGTCACCGTTAATAAATTTATCCCACCGCTCAGGAATATACTTGTATTTCGTATTTCTTAATAACGGCATTCCTGCAATCCCGATGATCACTATTGCGGTAACAATAGCCCCGCCCAGGAAAAGATAGCGCCATCGCACACCAGCCACCAGAAACACCATCAGGCTGGAAATGGTGATAATAACGCTTGTTCCTACCGCTGGCTGAAGCAAAGTCAGTCCCACCACCATAGCTACCACCATCCCTGGTTTAAGTAAGGAGTTGAAGAAATTTATTTTGTCTCCCGAGTTATGGAGGTCAGAAAAATATCCTGCCAGGTATATTATTATAACAAACTTGGCAAACTCGGCAGGCTGGAGAACCCCGAGAAGGTTTCGTTTCGTTACCCCGACCACATCGCCGAAGACCAGGGTAGTAAATAGAACGACAACTGTTGCACCCAAAAGCACCCAGCGAACCCGGGGACGGGCAAACCGATAGACATTTAACTTTGTCCCTACCCACAACGCCCCGAAACCAATTAACGCCCGCAAAAAATGCCATTTCAAATAATGAAAACCCCGATGATAGGTTGAGGCAAAGACCATTACAACTCCTATCAGGGTTAAAGTAAAAACTACCGCCAGAAGAGTATAATCTATCGGCGCGTTGGGAAGATCATCTTCTGTCGCCAGGCTGTATCTACCCGAGTTTTTCCACTTCATTTTTAAAAGCCCTTCCTCTTTCCTGAAAATCCCGGAACATGTCAAAACTTGCAAACCCGGGCGAGAAAAGCACAATATCGCCAGTCCGGGCTCGTCTTGCTGCCATCTTAACCGCCTCTGCCATTGTCCTGGCAACTTCAAAAAGATTAAAGCCCTGTGCTGAAAGCTCACGAGCAAGTTCCTGGTGATTTTCCCCAAGCAGCACCACCCATTTTGCCCACCTGGTAATTGCAGTAATATACTCATCTGCTCGCACACCCTTTCCTCTACCTCCGGCAATCAAAACCACCTTCTTATCAAACGCCGCTATTGAACGGGCACCGGCACGAGGGTTGGTGCACATTGAATTATTGATATATTCTACACCCTGAACTATCTTTACTCGCTCCAGTC
>CAKZPX010000141.1 GCA_937139435.1 uncultured bacterium | reverse complement strand
TAAATTGATTGAAGGTGGTTTTAAAAAAGTCAGGGAATATTCCTGGTCGGTAATAGCCCAAAAGACAGTGGATTACTATTATGAATTAATGACAGAATATCCTCAGCGCCTCGCTTAGTAGGGCAAATTGTTCTAAATTTAAATCTTCCGCTCTGATGTCCTGTGGTAAACTAATTTCTTTTAAAATCGCTGCAACTTTTTCTTTATCCAACCCTATATTACGGGAAAGGTTGTTTAATAACGTTTTTCGACGTTGGGGTTTAAAAGTAGCCCGAACAACAGCAAAAAACCAGCGTTCATCTGAAATCTTAACCGGCGGACAAGAGAGCCTGGTAAGAACAAAAGATGTTGAAACAACCTCAGGGCTGGGTTTGAAAAAAGATGGAGGGATGTTAAACAGTCGCCTTCGAGAAAACAGATAAGTACACAACACTGTTAAAGATCCATATCCCCTCCCCCCGGGTTTCCCCAATACCCTTTCAGCGAACTCTCTTTGTGTAGTTAAAACCGCAGTGTGCCATGTGAAATGGTTTTCAATCAATTTAAACAAAATCTGAGATGAAATATAGTAAGGGAGATTGCCAATTATCTTTAAACCTCTCAAATTAGTCATATCAAACTCGAGAAAATCCTGTTCAATTAACGTTAGGTTCTCTGCAGAAGAAAAAAGCTCTTTTAAAAAATAGACCAAACGTCTATCTATCTCTACGGCGATGACCCGGCACCCCTTTTCAATAAGCCGTTTTGTCAAAATTCCTTTTCCCGGTCCGATCTCAAGGATTGTTTCGCCCGGATGAGACTCTAAGGCAGCGACAAGCGTGTCCGCCGTTGCCTGATGGGTTAAAAATACCTGCCCCAGGGATTTTACTGGACGGATGGGATTAGATAATATTTTGTTAGAGGAAGGTAACACCAACCCTTCTTTATTGTAATGTTTATCTGTTAGACAATCCGGAAGCAACGACGGGCATTGTTTCGGGTAATATTAGCCACCTCTTCCGGAGTCAGATTTAAGATATCTGCCAGTAATTTTACTGTCAGGCGAATCAATGCGGGCTCATTGCGTTTTCCCGGTCCTCGTTCTGGTTCCGGGACAAGATAAGGCGCATCAGTTTCCACCAGTAGCCGGTCTTGCGGCACAATCCGAACAACCTCTTCCAGTTTTTTATCGCCATAAGTTAAAGAACCAGAAAAAGAGATATAGAACCCTTTTTCTATCGCCCATTCAGCGAACTTTCTTCCTTCGGAGAAGCAATGGAAAACACCGTTAAAATAACCATGTTCTTCCAGCACAGCCATTGCGGTCTGGCTAGCGTCACGAACGTGGATCGCCAGGGGTAGGTTAAGCATCTTTGCCAGTTCAATCTGGGCACGAAAAGCGGTTTCCTGTTTGGCACGGGTAGAAAAGGTACGAAAGAAATCAAAACCGGTCTCGCCGATCGCTTTTACCTGCGGTTCAATGCACATATCCTTCAGGTTCTGGATATCAATGCTTCGGAACGAATCCGCCTCATGAGGATGGACACCGACGGTGCAGTAAATTCCGGTTTCTTCCCGGCAAAGCTCTACCGCCTCCTGGCTATCAGGGACGTTCGTGCTTACCGTAAGAATCTCCTTTACCCCCGCCTGTCGGGCACGGCGCAGAACATCATTAAGATCGTTATTGAACTGGCTATCGGTAAGGTGACAGTGGGAATCAAAGATAACTAAACCATCAGGATTTGCTGAACTCCGTCTGGA
>CAKZPX010000140.1 GCA_937139435.1 uncultured bacterium | reverse complement strand
CCTGGTAGAGTCGGAAAATACCCCCACCAGAATTTTGCTTATTTCCGGAGCGATAGCCAAAGTAAACACATCATTTCTTACCGGATAAAACGCCAAGCCTATCCGTAACATTCGAGGCAATGGGTCTGATTCACCGGATGATGTGTAAGATATATTAGGACCAATATTGGCGACTACTACCCCTACATTCATAAATGGAAATGGTCGGTACAGGGCACCTAAATCAAACGCCCAACTGATTCCAGTGCCGCCACGTTCAATCCCGAGTTCTGGCATCACCTTCCAGACCCACTCTGGAACTAAAAATGAATAGATTAATTTTCCGGCAAAACCAACACCCAGATTTTCAAGAACGGGATATGCATAACTTAATCCCGGAGCAACATCAAATGTAGTATATCTACCTAAAAACTCTCCGCGTTCATTAATAACATCTGTCTCACCGGTAGTAAGATAAATAGCGTTAAAGCCGAAGACACCACGACCGGGGATATTATAAGTTATTCCTAAATATTCGTAATACATCCCTGGCCACAGACCTGGCAACCACTCACAATGCATCAAACTCGCGTTTGTCCTCTCAAAAAATGCTACTGCACCCGGGTTATAATAAAGCATTGAAGCATCATGTATTACTATTGTATTCTCTTCTGGTGTTGGACCGACCATGGCGGTAAACGCACCTGCCAGAGATGTGGGACGTGCACCCGGCCAGATCATTAAAAACACCGCCCCGGGATTTTCACTGGCAAAGCCGACTCCAAAGCAAATAATTAACGCTATTCCAGTTTTTTTCCAATTCATCTATTCAGTCCTCCTTAGCATATAGTAACCATTATAAAAATCCCCCTACACAGGTCAAGCAGAAACTCCGGTTCACAGCGGAACATTGTTTCGGGGATACTACGGTTTGTATATTGGAAGATAACCATTATTATATCCGCCACCTGGATATTGCCTTTTTACTCGTATGCAGTAAAAAGAGCAACAGATTAGGTTGCAGGAGAATGAAACCGGTATTATCGTTCCCGAGTAAAGCTGGATGTCGAATTAAAGGTTAACTCCGGGACCATCCGGGGGATAACCCCGGGGATAGTCCCCGTCTACCCCATTAAAATAATTTTTTCGGTAACTTTTTATTACAAGTAATTTCAAATAAATATGTTATCCATTATTAGCACCATCACCAACAGCACCGTCTCCGTAATTTTCTCCGCGTCAGTAACAACCAGTAGAGAAACAGTATCCTTGACTTTATGTTAATGGTTCTTTACCATAAATATATAATGGTTCGCTTAATCATTTGCTTTTGCAGCACCCTCCTGATACTATCCTGTGGTTATTCGCCCCGCTCTCTTCTGCCGTCGCACCTTAAAACGGTCGCAATCGCGAGCGTAGAAAACTCATCCACACAACCTGGGTTATCTGAGGCATTAATGATAACACTCCCCAGGATGTTTAACTCAGACCGAAATTTGCGAGTCACAACTTTAGAACAAGCCGACCTGTCAGTAAAGGTTACAGTTACCAGTTACTCTAAAACTGCCGTTGCTTACGATGCCGACCAGAATATATCAGGCTACGAGATAAACGTTGCCGCTAAAGTTGAAGCAATTGACCAAATTCGGAACGAAACATTTTTTGAAGAACAGGTTATCACCAGAAATGTGTATCAACCTGAAGAAAAGCTGGAAGAAGATGTTATTCAGGAGACAATAGAAAAACTCGCCAAGGAGATTGTCCGTCGTATCATAACAACATGGTAACTCCCTGCGTCTTGCCCCGGGAGGCAGAGCTCACTGTAAACCGCATTGTTATGGGCGGAATGGGACTTACAGAACTAAAT
>CAKZPX010000139.1 GCA_937139435.1 uncultured bacterium | reverse complement strand
GTCCAGAACCCACCGGTAACGAAAACCCAGCCGCCCCAGCCCGGGCAACTGCACCAGAAATTGCACCAGCGCACCAGCGGTCACACCATACGCCATCCCCAGAATCGGTGGTACACCCCGTGCCTGCAAAAAACTGTAAAGCCCCACCGGCACCAGGGCAGAAACGATGTTGAACATTGCCGGGGCACTCGCCGGAATAAAAAAACTACCGCAGGCGTTAAGAATCCCCATCGCCCATGCTGCCAGCGCCACAAACAAAAGCAAAGGAAACATTATCCGGGTCATCACCACAGTTAAAGCCATCTTCTCCGGTGTGGCACGAAAACCCCAGGCAACCAGTTTCACCACCAGCGGCGCAAAAACAATCCCGAGTATAACCAGAACGGTTATGAAAACGAATATGGTATTAAGCATATTTGCCGCAAAACGCCAGGTGGCACGGTCATCACCGGAAGCGCGGCAGGACACAAATGTGGGGACAAACGCCGCTGAAAGCGCACTCTCGGCAAACAGGTCGCGGAGAAAATTCGGGATTCGGAACGCAACATTAAAGGCATCGGTTACCAGCCCAGCACCGAAAAGATAAGCAAAAACCGCCTCGCGCACCACCCCGAAAACCCGGGAAATCAGGGTCCCGAAAGTGAAAACACCAACCCGCCGGGTAAAACGAGCGTTACCTTCAGCCACAGCCGAGTATAAAAATCCTCCTGACCCAAGTCAAAAAATAGCCCGGTAAAAAAGCGCCTGTGCCCCTTCCCAGAATTGATTTTTAACACCTGATTGCTAAATTGGGTTATGGCAAAACAGAAACCCGAGGTCATCCAGACACCATTTGGGAGAATCCAGCGCATACCGGTAAAAACCCATGTCCTCAAACAGGGTGACGACCTGATTGAGACGGTAAAAAGATACGCCGCACCAATACTTCAGCCCGGAGATATCCTCACCATCGCCGAAAGCCCGGTTGCTGCAACCCAGGGTCGGGCAATACCAATCTCTCAAATAAAACCCGGTATCTGGGCAACCATCCTCTGGCGCTTTGTGAAAAAGGTGCCCTATGGCATCGGGTTGCGCAGCCCCTGGTCAATGCAGTGCGCCATTGACGAGGTCGGACTACCCCGGATCCTGCGTGCTGCGCTTGCCGGATTCTGGGGAAAATTGCGCGGACGCAGTGGCGACTTCTACCGGATTGCTGGCAAACAGGTGGCGATGATTGATGCTGCCCACACCTCCGGAGTAAAAGAGTTTTATGAATGCGTCATCCTCGGGCCAAAAGACCCGGATGCGGTTGCCTCTCAGCTCGCCCAGGCACTTGGCTGTCCGGTGGCGGTGGTTGATGCCAACGACATCTTTGGCTGCACCGTAGTCGGTGCCAGCCCGGATACAAAACCGGAACTTGTTGCCCGGGCGATGCGTGACAACCCGGCAGGGCAGGGTGACGAACTCACCCCGATTGTCATCCTCCGCCCTCTGCCCGAATAAACCCAACCGGGCAAAAACCCATCTTCAATAACCGGGTTGTTCTGGTTAACCGCCTTGTTTGCAAATAGTTAACCGGTAATACCCCAGGAGACCGGCACAAAGGGGGGATAATCCGGGGTTTCCCCCGGATAGTCCCGGGGATGACCCTGAACACCGCTGTTAATCCGATATCCCCCTGAAAATCTAAACCATAACTGTAATTACAATATCGCCTGTCCATGGTTAGCAATCTTAAAATATCTGATGTTCTCCTCTGGGGGTTGACTTAAAATAAATTTCCCGCTAATATCAACCGGGAAATCCAGGGCAGGTGTCTGTGTTTAAACAGTTACTTAAATACCGGCTCAACCCCCTGGATAACCACAGGCCGGTGGTTAAAGGCGCTTAAAAGGCAGCGCGGGAATAAAGAAGGCTGGTTAAGAACCAGTAATACTAAAAAAGGAGGATGAAATGCAAAGGTTTAAGTCGTTGCCTTTATTCCTGACCGTTCTCTCTTTGTTCTTCTCTCCTGCCTTATACTGCCAGTGGCTGGAAACGACAATTTATATCCCGGATTCACTTTCTGGGATCGTTTATCCCCAAGCCTTTACCTATAATGCGACGAATAACAGAATCTATGTTGGTGGCTTGTATGGTGATTGCGTAATTGTGATTGATGGAGCGACCAATCAAAAGATCGCAAAAATTCCGGCAGGTTCTAATATTATGGCGCTCTGCTGGAATCAGACGAACAACAAGGTCTATTGCGCTAATTATGGTAGTGACAATGTCACGATCATTGATGGGGCAAACAATCGGGTCTT
>CAKZPX010000138.1 GCA_937139435.1 uncultured bacterium | reverse complement strand
TACCCAGTAGAAGAAAAAATATGATGAGAAAGATATCAGCAACGCTAACCAGTCTTGACTTCACAAAACAAAATCCGCCTTCTGTCCGCAGCGCTGACAGTTACCATCCTTTATCCCCACCACCTGTCCCTGATAACCGCTTCTTTCAACCAGCAGATTACCACAACCAGGACAAAAGGTATCCCGGTAGCGCTCTTCAACAAACGCATTTCCCAGATAAACATAATCCAGTTTTCTTCGGGCAATCTCTGCTGCCCGTGTTAACGTCCTGATTGGCGTTGCCGCTCTTTCTTCCTGGTAACGGGGAAAATAGCGGGAGAAATGCAACACCGTATCCCTGCCCAGTCCGGCAACAAAATCGGTCAATGCCGCAATCTCCTCATCGCTATCATTCATCCCGGGAATCAAAAGATTGGTTAATTCAATGTGGCAGAACTGACGGGCAACTCTGATCGTCTCCAGCACCGTGTTGAGGTCACCCTTAATATAGTTACGGTAAAAATCCTCTCTAATTGACTTCAGGTCAATGTTCATCGCATCAATCAGCGGTAATAACTCCTGTAATGGCTCCGGATTAATCATCCCGTTGCTAACCAGGACATTTTTTATCCCTGCCCCTCTCATCACCCTCCCGGCATCCAGTAAATACTCAAACCAGATCAGCGGTTCGGTATAGGTATAAGCAATAAAGCGAGACCCGGATTTCTGCACCAGGCGCAAAAGTTCTTCCGGAGAGACAAAACGACCCGAGACCACTTCCTGTGATATCTCCCAGTTCTGACAGAACGGACATAAGAGATTGCAACCATAAGTGGCAACCGAAAAGATATCTGCTCCAGGATAAAAATGGTACAATGGCTTTTTCTCTATCGGGTCAACCGCCATTGATACCACCTCGCCATAATTCACCGCCACCAGCCTGCCATCTATATTCTTTCTGCCCAGACATCTCCCCTGTTTGCCCGGGGCAATGAGACAGCGGTTAGGACAGAGAACACATCTGACTCGGTCTCCTTCTACCTGATAATACCTTGCTGGAAAGTTCAATTTATCCTCCCCACCTCTTGAACAACTAACGAATCATCCCGGGAGACAAAAAGTACCGCTCTCAATCCCCTTTTTTCCGCCCATTCTCCGCCCTCTTCTAACCCCAGGGCAAAAACTGCGGTTGAATAGGCATCCGCCTCCAGTGCGGTGGAAGCGACAACCGTCACCGCCCCAAACCCATCTGCCGGATAACCGGTCTTCGGATTAATAACATGGCAGTAGCGTCTGCCCCCATCAAAAAAGAAACGCTCGTAATCACCTGATGTCGCCACCGCCTCGTCCTTTAATTGTAAAATCCGCACCACACCCTCTCCCCGGGGATTTTGAATTCCGATGCGCCAGCGCCGTTTCCCGAACACCCGGATATCACCGCCAGCATCAACCAGTGCCTCCTCCACACCCGACTCCTGCAAGATTGCCACTGCCCGGTCTACTGCCCAGCCTACCGCCAGCCCACCCAGGTCAATATTTACCCCCTCGCCAAGTATCACCGTGTCCGCCTTAATCCGCACCTTTTGATAATCAACAAACGCCAGTAAACTCTCCACCCGGGCACTATCCGGCACCCGGTAATTGCCATCGTAAAAACCCCATAGCCTTAATAAAGGTGCAACGGTAATATCAAACGCACCACCGGTTGCCCTTGCTATCTCCTGCGCCTTAATAATCAAATCCCTTGTCTCAACCGAGACCACCATTCTGCCGGCCCGATTCAACCTTACCACCTCACTACTTTCCAGAAACCCTGACCACAGACTGTCCAGCCGGTGCAATTCTGCCAGCGCCTGCCTTACCGCCCGATTAACAACTGCTGCATCCCTGCCTGCTGCCCGAATCCGGATATAACTACCGAACCCCATTTCCGTCTGGTCCAGTTCATACAACCTGCGCCTGCACGAGAGACCAAGGATAATTAAAAACCCCGTGAGGAAAAACCTTCTCATCTGCCAATCATAAATCAAACCCGTGTCAGGTCAAGCCTGAATAAACCGGCAAAAGTGCAACGGCTCTCCTGTGTTGTTGCCACGGTCTGTTTTTAGGATATCATAATTTTTATATGCTGAAACCAACACGTTTGCTCACTCCGGCACCGGAGAGACGCAAAAGAAAAATCCCCTGGCGACAGCTGTTACTGTTCCTGCTGCTTGTCGCTTTTCTGGTAACAGTTTTCTTTTTCCTCTTTTTTCTCCGGCACAAACCTGTTGCACCGGCACCAGCAGAAAATCCGGTTAACATCACAACGAAAAGTGTCGTGGTTCAAACCAGAGAAATTATGCCTTGGGTATTAAACCGTGCGGGTATCCCGGCAACAGTTGCCGACCGGATAATCAAGACACTGCGGGACTTTGGCTTTAACTTCCGGTTAATGCGTCCCGGTGACAGCCTTATCCTCTGTTATAGAGCTGACACCCTCTTCCGGTTACACTACTGGCGCAACTATGATTCCATATACCAGATTGACCTGGACTCAACAGACTACCGGGTCACCCTGCTCAAAGCGGATATCACCATCATCCCGGTGGTAATAAACGGTGCGATTAACACCTCACTGTATCAGGCGCTCCTTGACCGCGGTGAGACACCCGCCCTGGTTGCCAGTTATACCGAGGTCTTTGACTGGGAAATAGACTTCTTCTCTGAAACCCAGTCCGGTGACTCCTTCTTTATCCTTGTTGCACGCAAATACCTGGACTCAACACCGGTGGGTTACGGTCCGGTCATTGCTGCCCGTTACAAAGGTCTGATAGGCGACTTCAGCGCCTTTCGTTTTACCGACCCGGAAGGCAGAACCGATTACTACGATCCAGAAGGACAGTCAATGCGCAAGGTGTTTCTTAAATCTCCTTTGCGCTTTTCCCGGATATCATCATTCTTTGGCAGAAGATTTCATCCCATCCGCCGGGTCGTGGCACAGCACCAAGGGATTGACTACGTGGCACCAAAAGGCACACCGGTCTCCTGTGTTGCTGATGGGCGGGTGATATTTGCCGGCTGGTGCGGTGGCTATGGACGGCTGGTTCGGGTCGGACACAGCCAGGGCTACGAAACCCGGTACGGACATTTAAGCGCCTTTGGTCGGGGCATCAAAACCGGCGCCCCGGTTACTCAGGGACAGATAATTGGCTATGTGGGCTCCACCGGGCTGTCCACCGGTCCCCACCTTCATTACGAGGTGAGCAAATTCGGCACACCGGTAAATCCGCTTCGCCTCAATCCGCCCCGGCTATCAGCGGTAAAACTTGCCTATCTGCCTCAATTTCAGGCACTGAGAGACAGCCTCATGCCCTTTTTGCGCCACCCGCCGCCAGCACCAGTCCCATAACCTCCCTGGCACCTGCTGCCAGCAGTGTCGCGCCGGCTGCTGATAGCGTGGCACCGGTGGTCATCACATCATCAACAACAATTAACCGCTTGCCAGCAACATCAACCCCGGGCTTCATCTCAAAGGCATCCTTAAGACTCTCCATCCGCTTCATTTCATCCTTTATTTTCGTCTGGCTCGGGGTATTTTTTCTCCGCACCAGCGGGTCAATAAGCTCTATCCCGGTCAACCGGCTCACCTCCTCTGTCAGCAACGCCGCCTGATTGTAACCCCGCTCCCGCAACCTTGCCGGATGTAAAGGCACCGCACAGATCGCGGCAGCAGAATTTAACTGGGTATCCTGCACCACCAGACTCGCCATTGCCCTGCCCAGAATAGGCACAAGAGCGGTCTTACCTTCGTATTTCAGGGCATGAACCAGTCCGATAAACGGCACCCCATACAGACCAACCGCCCGCACCCGGCTCAACACCAATGGCAGATGACACCGGTCACAGTGTCCCCGATCAGGAGGACAGGGACGACCGCAATTTGCGCACACATCCATCTCACTGGAAAAAATGAACAACCGGCAGGAGTCACAGATAAACCCGGTTTCAATCTCCGCATCGCAACCATAGCAAAGCGGAGGAAAAACAAAATCAAGGAGCGCGTGGAAAAGAAACCTGACCCGGCTTAACAAAGCCGCCCCCTGGATTTACTCCGGGGCATTCATAAAATTGACCTTTACTTGCGCCGGATAAACATCAACAGCAATACCAGCCCGATACCCGCCAGACCAAGGGCAACCACCTGATTACCCCAGAAATTTGCCGCATCCTCATAATAACGAACAAAATCAATCCCGAAGCGGAAAAGCGAGTAAAGGATAAGAATCACCGCAAACAGCACACCCGGCTTGAGCCGGCGTCGCTCCAGAATCAGCGCCAGACCGAAAAGGATAAAACCGGCAAGCGAGGAGTACAACTGGGTTGCGTGAATTGTCTGATGAGGGAACTGCGCCCCGGCTGCGGAATGGGACGGAAACACCACCCCGACACAGGAATCGGTGGGCTTACCAAAACAACAACCGTTAAGAAAACAGCCAATCCTCGTAAAACCTTCGCCCAACACAATCGCCGGTGCCACCGCATCAAGCAGGGGGAGCAGGGGTAGACGATTGCGCCAGACAAACAAAAGCCCGGCGACAAATGCGGCCAGAAAACCGCCATAGAACATCAGACCGGAAAGCCCGGGTGGATTGCCCCAGAACTTAATGATGTCAATCAGATTATGGCGAAAATCATCCCAGTGGAACGCCACATAAAAAAGCCGGGAACCAAGCACCACCGCGATCAACACCCAGAGCGCCAGGTCGGTAATCTTTTTCGGGTCAATCCCTGCCTTTCTTGCCCGGCGTTCCACCAGCCAGATACCGAGGACAAAAGAGATAAAAAGCATTACTCCGTAGGAGTAAAGCTGAAAATTTCCCAGACGCAAAATTATCGGCAACATCCGCTAATCCTAAATAATAAAGGTTCATTACCACTTTTGGGGAAAAATTTATAAAGGGCTTCCCCAAACTCTTTTCTTTGCGCTCTTAAGCTCATTGTCCGTCTTCTCTTTATTCTTTCAACGCGACGTTTCTGCTCTCGGATTATGCTAATAAATTCCAAAAAGTCAATGCCAGATAATAATCACAAACTACCAAACAGTCAATAGCGTCCTTTAATCTCTTAGCCGCAAGCCGCTAAAACTCGCTCTCTAAAGTTTTCGTCGTTCCGAAAACCACAGGCACGTCTTTTTATTTATCCCCTCGGCAAATCCGTTCGTATAATTCTTCCGCTGATAATAATTCTTTATCTCCTGATGCCACCGAGCAAAAGACCGCGCTAATCTCTGAAACTCCTCAAAATACTACCTTTCGCACCCAATCCCCATCCTAAGAAATCGTCAAAACTTACCTCTAACGCCTCAAAATTTCTCCTTCAATAGATAAGCCCTGCACATTTAGCCTCAGCTGCCAGCACCGCCCAAAGCCTTTGCTTCAAGGTCCAAGATATTAAATCCTTTGTCAAGCAACATACTTTATTTTATATAGCACACCTGTCCCGAATTTCAGCCACCTGCAAGGGTTGTCTGTTGCCATACAATAGAAAAAAGTGGTTGTTATCTCAATCCCCTGCCTTTTTGTTATGCGTTTTAATTACTCTCACCCTATCATTTAGAGCCCGAAAATGAGTTTTTTTAACCATCAGAATAAGAAAAATTGGTTTAATTTACAGAAAATCAACAAGTTGGGCAAAAACAGGGGGTATACCTCGGGCTA
>CAKZPX010000137.1 GCA_937139435.1 uncultured bacterium | reverse complement strand
AACCTGCAGAAACAGTTGCAGGAACTGGTCGGCAAACCAAAGGTCAATCCGGGTGAGCCGTTTATTCCCGAGGAGTTGCGCCAGGAGATAATTAATCGTGCCACGGAACGGGTTATCGCCACCAATGACATTCAGGACAAAAGGAGTCGGGGCAATGCCCGCAACGAGATTTTGCACTGGTTGACCGAAGAACTTGCCGAAAAGTTTGGCGATGCAGTTGATGCAATACCGGCGGTTCTGGAGGAGATTATCGGTCAGGATATCAGGCGCCGGATACTGGAAAAATCGCAGCGTCTTGATGGTCGGGGTCTGGACGAGATCCGTCCGATTGAGTGTGCGGTCGGTGTCTTGCCCCGTGCCCATGGTTCAGCACTGTTTACCCGTGGTCAGACCCAGTCATTAGCCACCACTACACTCGGAACAAAGTCTGATGAGCAGGTAGTGGATGATGTGGAACTGGCGATGGAGGAGAAGAAGTCGTTTATGCTCCACTACAATTTTCCGCCGTTTTCGGTTGGCGAGGTACGGGTTTTACGCGGACCAGGACGTCGGGAGATCGGGCATGGTGATCTGGCAGAACGGGCATTGCAGGCGGTTGTTCCGAAGGAAGAGGATTTTCCTTATACCATCAGGATTGTTTCTGACATATTAGAGTCCAATGGTAGTTCATCAATGGCATCGGTCTGTTCTGGTTCTTTGTCCATGATGGATGCCGGTGTGCCGGTGAAGACTGCGGTTGCGGGTATTGCGATGGGGCTGGTAAAAGAAGGAGAAGATTATAAGATTCTTACCGACATCATTGGCGACGAAGACCATTACGGCGATATGGATTTCAAGGTTGCCGGAACCAGGGAAGGCATTACCGCAATTCAGCTGGACTTGAAACTGCCCGGTATCCCCTGGATAATTGTGCACGAGGCGATTGAGCAGGCGACCGGTGCAAGGATGAAGGTGCTGGAGGTGATGGATGCGGTTATTGACCGTCCCCGACCCGAGATATCCCGTTATGCACCCCGGATTGTTTCGCTGGTAATAGACAAGGACAAAATTGGCACAGTTATTGGTCCGGGTGGTAAGACAATAAGAAAGATTATTGAGGAAACGGGCGCAACAATTGATATTGAGGATGACGGCACGGTAACAATTGCTGCGACCAATCTTGATGGATTACAGCGGGCAAAGGAGTGGGTGGAGTCGCTGGTGGCAGATGTGGAGGTGGGCAAGATTTACCGGGGTACGGTTACCCGGGTGACCAGTTTTGGTGCCTTTGTTGAGATTCTTCCGGGAAAAGAGGGTATGATTCATATCTCGCAACTGGCTGCCGGCAGGTGCCGGCAGGTTACCGATGAGGTAAAGGTTGGTGATAAGGTGTGGGTGAAGGTGGTGGAGATTGACAGTCAGGGTCGGATTAATCTTTCCCGACGCAAGGCGATGGAGGAGCGGGGCGAGATTCCACCATCCGATGATTCAGGTAAGGCGGAAAGATGGGAACGACATCCTTCCCGTTCACCCCACGGTGGTTCGGGACGCAGCGGTTCTCCCCGGAGCAGAGAGCGACGGGAACGATTTTGAGCAAGTGGTTATCTGGTGTTACGTTCCGGAGGGAATTAAAAAGCGAGTTAGACCCGCTTCGGGTCTGGTTGGGGAGCTGCTGAGAAACCTGCTGGCTTAAATAAGGTTTCTATGGCGGCAGAACCTAACCCGGGAAGTGAAATTCAAGCCACCCGATTGCCGGGTGGCTTGTTTGTTATTTCCGAAAGGCTGCGTTACCTAAAATCAGCCTCACTGGGAGTGGCATTTCATTTAGGAAGCAGGGACGACCCGCCGGGACAGGAAGGGATGACCCATCTCATTGAGCATATGATATTTAAAGGTACCGAAGAGATGGATGCCCGGGCGATTAACATTGCATCAGAATCCCGGGGTGCAGAACTTAACGCATTTACCGATAAAGAGGCAACCTGCTTTTATGCCCGGTTTCCAGGTGAAAACATGGCGGATGTTACCGGACTTTTAACAGAAATTCTGCGGGCACCGGCGTTTCGGAATCCAGAGTTAGAAAAGGAAAAACAGGTGGTTATGGAGGAGATTTACAGCGGAGAAGAGGACCCGGAGTCCTGTATGATAAATTTACTTATGCAAGCGGTTTACGGCACTGCGCCATTAGGAAAGACGGTTCTGGGGACTGCGGAGTCAATCAACAGGATTAATGAAAACAATCTGGGCGGTTTTTATCAGGGCAGGTATGGTGCGGGTTGTGCGGTGGCGGTTGCGGTAGGTGATCTTGAACATCAAAAGGTTGTTGATATGGTCAGGGTGCTGGATGCAAAGGTCGGGATGCGTCCGGTACGGGAGTCCGCTCAGTTCCGGTCACCAGGGTTTTTGACCCGAACCAGACGCGAACTGTCCCAGGTTTATGTGTGTCTGGCACGACCGGCATTTGCTTATACCGATCCCCGGCGCTATGCCCTGGCGGTGCTTAACACGGCACTGGGTGGCGGTGTGTCTTCCAGGTTGTTTCAGCGCTTGCGTGAGACAGAAGGGTTGGTATATTCAATAGGTAGTTTTGTTGAATTGTATGAGGATTCCGGGTTGTTAGGGATTTATTTTATTGCCGAGCATCGCAAGCTGGCACGATGTATAGCGGTGCTGCGGGAAGAGATTGAGCGTTTGCGCCGGGAAGGCATTACCGAAGAGGAGTTTAAAAGGGCGGTGACGATGATCAGGAGCGGACTGGTTCTCGGTTCGGAAAGCTCAATAGGCCAGATGATGCGGCTTGCCCGCGGTTATTTAATTGCCGGGCGGGTGGTAACGCTGGAAGAGATACTTGCGCGCTACGACCGCCTGGAGTTAGCTGAGGTCACGCAACTGGTTGGTGAATTACTGGGAGAGGACAGTTACTATGCCGGTGTGGTGGGACCGGTGGGAGAAAAGGAAGTCGGGGAGATTTTGGGCGGATAGAGAAAGGAGATACGGATGGATAAGGAGCGAGGATTAAGACTTTCTAATCGTGCCTGTCTGATGCCGGCATCACCGATACGCCGGCTGGTGCCCTATGCCGAGCAGGCAAAGGCAAAAGGCATTAAGGTCTACCATTTGAATATCGGTCAACCAGATATCCCGACACCAGAGGAGATAATGACCGGTTATCGCGGTGTTGATATTAAGGTTTTAGAATACGGACATTCTGCCGGGTTAAAGAGTTACATTCAGACGCTGGTGGATTATTACCATCAGGCAGGGATCAAAGTAAATGAGGAAGATATTTTGGTGACCACCGGTGGCAGTGAGGCGATTTCCTTTGCCCTGAAGGCGGTTGCTGACCCGGGTGATGAGATAATTATTCCGGAGCCGTTTTATACAAACTATCTGGGGTTTGCGGTGATGTCCGGGGTTAAGATTGTGCCGATTACCACCAAGGCTGATAATGGGTTTGCCCTGCCCTCAAAAGAGGAGTTCGTGCGTTTAATTACACCCCGCACCAGGGCGATTATGTTTTCCAACCCCGGTAACCCAACCGGTGTGGTTTATTCAGCGGCAGAGATGGAACTGTTGCGGGAACTGGCGCTGGAGTTCAACCTTTATCTTATCAGCGATGAGGTGTATCGAGAGTTTGTATACGATGAGGACGCCAGACCGATCAGTGTCCTGAATCTGAAGGGGGTTGAAGACCGGGCGGTAATGGTTGATTCTATCTCCAAGCGCTACAGCGCCTGCGGTGCCCGGATTGGCTGTGTGGTAAGCAGGAACCGGGATTTTATGGCAGTAATGCTCAGGTTCGGACAGGCAAGGTTGTGTCCGCCCACGGTTGACCAGCTGGCTGCCCAGCGGGCAGCGCTGATTCCGCCCGCTTATTTTGAAAGTGTGCGTGCCGAATACCGGGAGCGGCGCGATGTGCTCTGTGCAGAGTTAGAAAAAATTCCCGGGGTGAAATTTCTCAAACCGCGCGGGGCGTTTTATATGATTGTTCGTTTACCGGTTGCCAATGCCGAAGAGTTTGCTATCTTCCTTTTAAAGGATTTCAACCTTGATGGCGAGACGGTGATGCTGGCACCGGCAAATGGGTTTTATGCCACACCCGGGCTGGGCAGGGACGAGGTGCGGATCGCCTATGTGTTGAAGTCCGCCGACCTGGTGCGTTCGGCAAAAATAGTGCGGATGGGTCTGGAGACGTTTAACCGCTGATATGTTTCAGGCGGTTCAGGTTTAAAGAAGATGCGCATCTGCATGGTTTCCGACAATTACTACCCGTATATCGGTGGTATTGCCGAGCACATTCATCATCTGGCGTTAGAGTTACGGCGTCGGGGTCATATGGTCAAAATTCTCACCACCAAGGTGGGTGGAACAGCACTGGGCTGTCTGGACAGTGTGCCGGATGAAGACCAGGTGTTCCGGGTTGGTCGGGGTCTGATAATTCGCTCTAACAAGTCCTTTGCCCGGGTGCCGGTGGTGTTCAGACCTTTTACCCGGGTTAAGAGGTTTTTTGAGGAAAATGGTTTTGAGATAATTCACCTGCACGGTTCACTGGCACCAACCCTGCCGCTGGTGGCATTAAGGGTATCACGGGTGGTTAATGTCTTTACATTTCATGCCACTCATGAAAAGAGTATCGGTTATGCTCTTGCCCGTTCCGCGCTCCTGCCCTATTTTCGGGCGATTCATGGACGGATTGCGGTCTCGGTAGCGGCAAGGGATTCGGCAGCAAAATACTTTCCGGGTGAATACCGTATTATCCCTAACGGGGTGGATGTGGACTTTTTTTCGCCCGATGTTGCGCCGGTTCCCGAGTTGAATAACGGGCGCCCGAAGATTCTTTTCCTTGGTCGGTTTGAACCCCGGAAGGGGTTGAAGTATCTCCTGATGGCGCTGCCGGCGATTGTCCGGGAGGTGCCGGATGTGCAACTGGTCGTGGTGGGAACCGGGCTTTTTGGTTACGCCTATAAAGGGTATCTGGATAAAGAGGTTGAAGACCATGTGCACTGGGCAGGTCTGATTTCGGGTGAACTGCGTCCACGCTATTATCGCAGTTGTGATGTGTTCTGTTCACCGGCGATCGGGCATGAAAGTTTTGGCATCGTTTTACTGGAGGCGATGGCGACGGGCAGACCGGTTGTTGCCTCAGACATTGATGGTTACCGCTCGGTGATGGACTCGGGCAAGCAGGGTTTTCTTGTGCCGCCCCGTGACCCGGATGCGATTGCCCGGGCGATTGTCCGGCTTTTAAAAGAGCGGGAACTGGCACAACAGATTGGTGCGGCAGGAAGGCAGCGGGCGCTGGAGTTTTCCTGGGCACGGGTGGCAGAAAAGGTGGAGGGTTTTTATCAGGGGTTGCTGCAGAGGTATCCGGTGCCAAGGTATCAAAGGGTTTAGGGTATTATGGCCGAGGCGGACAGGGTCGTGGAGCAGCCACCGGCAAATAAGAGCCAGTTATTACCGGTATTGAGGATACCGGAGTTTGTTGTGTTTTCGGTCTCGCAGGCGTTTTCCCTTTTTGGTGACAAACTGGATTATATGGCGCTTCTGGCGATGATCGCCTATTTCAGTGCCAGGTTTGGCTGGGATAGCGCCCGGGCGATTTCTTATCTCTCGGTGGTTGTTGCCCTGCCGACGGTGCTTTTTGGTCCGCTGGCTGGTGTGCTGGTTGACCGCTGGGACCGGCGTAAGGTGATGGTGGTCTGCGACTCCTTCCGCACGGTTCTTGTGCTGGCGATACCGCTGATCGCGATTACTACCAATCAATTGCCTCTGGTTTACGTCATCGCCTTTGTGGTTTTTCTCTTCGGGCTTTTCTTTAACACCGCCCGACTGGCGATAATTCCCAATCTGGTTGGTCAGGAAAAGGTTCTCGGTGCCAACTCGTTTATGAATATCGTTGGTCGGCTGGCGACATTTGCTGGTATGGTGCTCGGTGGGTTGATTGTTGACTGGAGCGGCTGGCAACGACTGGGGATAAGACCGGTGTGGACTGCGGGTTTTTACCTTGATTCTTTGACTTACTTTGTGTCGGTGGTTTCTTTACTATTTATCTTTCGCCGGCTGGCGGTTAATCGCAACACCACACCAGACGGCAAACCGGAGGTAAAACTGTTTATCCGGGAGCAGACACGGATGGTGGAGAGTGTCAGGGAGTTGTTGCGGGTGGTGGTGCATGAGCCAGCGGTGCTTTTTGTTTACTGTTCCATCCTTCTGATGGTGATTCTCGGTGCGGCGGTGGTGGTGCTTTATGTGCCGATTATCCAGTCCGCCCGGGAACTGGGGGGTGTCGGTCTGGGGACAAAGGGCGTTGGCTATGTGGCGGCGATTGGCTCGATCGGACTGCTGTTATCCTCACTGCTTTACGGCGCGCTCGGGCATCGGATAAAAAAGCACAAGGTACTGCTGGTGTGCTTTCTGGTGATGGGGCTGGTGGTTGCCGGTCTGGCAGTATCAAAGACATTTGCACCGGTGGCGCCGTTGATATTTATCGCCGGTTTGGCGCTCTCGCCGGTTTATATCGGTATGGACACACTGTTGCATGAAGCGGTGGCAGAAGAGGTGCGGGGCAGGATTTTCTCTACCCGGGAATGGTTGCTTCATCTCCTCTTTGCCCTGGCAGCGCTTTTGATTGGACAGCTGACCAACTTCTTTTCGCCCCGGCGTTTGCTCTTTGGTTTCGGGCTGTTTGTTGTCCTTGCCTGTATTGTCGGGTTTTTCCTGACCCGAAAGAAAAACATTGGTTAATATAAGATGATAAGGAGGTAAAATGTTTGACCCGAGAATAGAAAAACTCGCCAAGGTGATGATTCATTACAGCGTGCGTCTGAAAAAGGGTGAGTGGGCGGTGGTATACGGTTCGGCGAATGCCGAGGAGCTGTTAAAGGCGCTTGCGGTAGAGGCGCTTAAGATTGGCGCCCATGTCACATTAAGGACCCATCTGGCTGATGCCAGTTATCTCTTTTTCCGTTATGCCAGTCCCCGGCAATTACGGTTTCTCCCGCCCACCGACCTTCTGGAGGTAGAGAAGGCGGATGCGCTGATTTTTGTCCGGGGCGGCTGGAATATGAAGGAGATGACCGATGTTGATGCCCGGAAGATGGCTGAATACCAGTGTGCGCGAAAGGAGCTTTTACAGATAAGGCTCAAGCGGGAGGCAGAGGGCAAACTGCGCTGGGTTTTAACCAACTTTCCCACCGACGCCCTGGCACAGGAGGCGGCGATGTCGCGGGTGGAGTATGAGGAGTTTGTGTTCAAGGCGGGCATGCTGGATAAACCTGACCCGATTAAGGAGTGGCAGAAGGTGTCGCAGCGCCAGCGCCGATTGATTGCCAAACTTAACCGGCTGAACACCATCCGGATTGTGGGCAAAGATACCGACATTACCTTTGGTGTGCGGGGAAGGAAGTGGGCGAACTGCGATGGGCACAACAACTTACCGGACGGCGAGGTGTTTACCGGACCAGAAGAGGACCGCACCGAAGGTGTTATCCGCTACACTTTTCCCGTCATCTATCAGGGCAAAGAGGTGGAGAACATCCGGCTGGTGTTCCAAAAGGGCAAGGTTGTGGAGGCGTCAGCGGACAAGGGTGAGGACATCCTGCGCACGATGCTGGCGACCGACGAAGGGGCAAAACGGGTTGGCGAACTCGCCTTTGGCACCAACTACTCCATCCAGCGTTTTACCAAGGACATCCTTTTTGACGAGAAGATCGGTGGCACGATGCATGTGGCGCTGGGCACCGGCTATCCCAAGACCGGGAGCAAAAATCGCTCGGTGATCCACTGGGATATGGTGTGTGATACCAGACAGGGGTTTACCGTCTATGGCGACGGCAAGCCGATAATGAAAAACGGGAGGTTTCTGATATGAAATACCAGGCGCAACTGGAGGAGTTGCGGCAACTGGTTAACGCCAGTCAGCGTTCCGAAGATGCCCAGGCACGGGTGGTGATGAGCCTGCGCAAAAACTTTCCCGAGTTCAACTGGGTGGGCATTTTCCGACTGCAGGGCAAAGAACTGGTGCTCGGTCCGTATCAGGGCAAAGAGCCCAGAGGGTTTGAGCGGATTCCGGTGGGCAGGGGGATATGTGGCACGGTGGCGATAACGATGCGCACCGAGGTGGTGCCGGATGTTACCGCTGATGCCCGCTATCTCACCTGCTTTTCCGAGACCCGTTCGGAACTGGTTGTGCCGATAATCAAAGAAGGTAAATTCTGGGGTGAGATTGCGGTTGATGCCAGCCGAGCGGACGCCTTTACCCGGGACGAGATCGCCCTGATTGAGGCGGCAGCGCAGTTACTTGCCGAAAGGGTCTAACCGGACCGGCTGGATATCTTTAAATTCAATCCCCGTTGCCGCAGTTCGGCAATAAACCGGCGGGCAGGAACCGCCTTTTCTCCCGGGAGCACGCCCTTACCTTTTACCAGACCCCGGGCAAGAAGCAGGGCAACAACCGCAGCGGAAAAACCGGTGGTGCGCATCATTGCGGTCAGACCGGTTTTCTGGTCAGCGTAATCAATCAACTGATAGCGGATCGTCTTATTCTGCCGGTTCTTTTTTCCTGATACCTCTACCCGCAAAAGCACCACATCATTCTCCTCAAAACTCAGCACCCTTTCCAAGGCACAGGCGAGTTTCTGTCTCGGATATCGGCGCCAGTTGCCTACCGCTGCCTGCATTAACAACTGAAACAGGATGCGATGACCGGGATAGCGGATGGTCTTATAATTAAGTGTTTGCACCTTACCCCGGAAGGTCTCTGGCAGCGTGGATGAGCCGCCCGAGGTGTGAAACGCCTCCAGCGGTCCAAATGGTGCGGGAAAAACAACCGTTTCTGCTCCAGTCAGCGATTTTACCTTCTCCACCCTGCCCCGGCGCAAAACCAGGCACGGCTCCGCATACTCATTTAACAACCCCTGGGCAGAAAACACAAGTTTATAAAAAAGCGGTGGTTCGGGCGCTACTGGCAGACCACCCACCCGGATATGAACCGCATCGGTCTTATCCAGCCGCGCAACACCATCGGCAACAAGCACATTTACCATTCCCGGTGCCAGACCGCAGTCCGGGATAACGGTTACCCTGGCACGTCGTGCTGATGCGTCCAGTGCCAGTTGCCGGCGCACCACGTCATTATTGCCGCCCAGGTCGCAGAAATTCACTCCGGCAGCGATACAGAGCCGGGTGAGTCTGAGATTGTAATTATAAGGCACGCAACTTATCGCTACCGCGCAGTCGCGCAGAAGTGTTTGCAGGGCGCTATCGGTTGCCTCGGCAGACACCGTTTCTATTTTCGGGCTTTTCAGCCAGCGCTCCAGCGCCCGCAAACGGCGGCGGTCAACATCAACAACAAATATCCGCTGGATATCATCCTGCCGGGCGAAATCAAAAGCGACCGCCCGTGCCATCAAACCGGCACCAAAAATGGTAACATTCATCAGGATCCCTTTCTTACATTATAGTTTATTTAAAATTAGAAAAATATGTATCTATCTCGGGTCTTAACTCCAATCCGGCTCTTTCGAAGCAAACCAATACCTCATTATAAGCTCCTTCGCCACCAAGAAAATCCCAGAATTCTTCAGCAACTTTCAATTCATGTTCTAAATCAAGCATCCCTTTCAGTGTCCATCTTTCGTAAGGTTGGGGGTCATAAGGGTTATAAGGTATGGCAATATAAGAATTAATCTTTGCTTCTGGGTCCCTATGCAAATATATTCCCACCCATTCTAATAATGTTCGCTTAAAATCTTTAAAATTGCTAATGTTGGGCTTGGCTGTTTTTATGTCAAATAAATGGACACCGCCGTTTTCGTCTTGGAGAAACAGGTCTACCTTAGGAGTTTTTAGGGTATTCATTCTGCCAGAGCGGCAAACAGCTCTTATTCTTGAAATTTCCTTTATTTTATCAGGAGGGTTACCGGTGGTTAGTTTGTTCATAATATGCTGAATCTCGGTTTGAGCATGTTCACTTATAATGTTTCCGACAGCAAATTGTGTCTCTACTACCGGGAATTTGACCGCCGCCAGTGTTTGGGCGACAGGTTCAAAGATTGATTTACCAAAAGCGGTGTTAAGGGAATGAATAAAAGAGTATAATGCCATTCTATCACGCCCCAATAACCGGAAATGAAACGGCATACTGGTAGTTTCTGGTTTATAGGACTGAAATTTTTTTCTCAGACAATCTTTTATTACCTGCTCAATTCTGGCTGTTTGTTCGGCACTAAGGGGCACTTATTTCTCTCTGAGGTGAAATATAGATTCTGAATAGGGAGTCTCACGGTCTTTTTCAACCCGACACAATACCGGGCGCCGAAATTCATTCACAATTTTCATCCCCGAAAGTTCTGCTATTGCTGGATAGAGGTTAAATTTATCATTTGCGACAAGAAAAATGTTATAATTATCTCGTAAGAATTTCCGGCAATTTTTCAGTACCGCCGCAATGCTCTGGATGTAGGAAGAACGGGCTTCATCTCCCTGACCTCTATAAAGAGGACCGATTTCCAGTTCGTCTCTTCTTTCAAACCCGAAAATTTCATAAGCGTAGGCATGTTGTTCGTGATAGTCAATCAATCCTACATAAGGAGGACTGGTGAAGATGCCACTGATCTTTTTTCTATTTAATAATTCTGCGCGGGTGGGCATTTGCAACCTGATTTCCTTATAAATGTCAATGGTTCTGCTGTCTCCCCTCAGACAAAATTGATGTGTCTCGGTTCTTAATCTCTCAAATTCTACCAATCTTTTTAAGGTGTCAACCGTGTACCTCTCCCACCAGTTCAATAATGAAAAAATTGGTTTGCATATTTTCCCGTGTTTCCTGCAATAGTAGGTGGTGGTTACGGGTTCTTTCAGTGTTGCCAGGTCGGCATGGGTGGTTGCCCGACATGAGCGAGCGGTTCGACTTAATATGATAATTAAGACGTTTTTAACGTCCTGGTCGGATAGATTTTTTATCTCTTTCGCCAAGAAATCTATTTCTTCTCTGACCGGATACAGAAACCACTTGCCTAAAAATGTCTTTTTATTGTCCTGTTCAATTTTGATGTCGTATTTCTTTACCATGTTATCGTATATCTTCCGAAACTCTGTTTCTTTCTGTTGGACATATTCTTCTTCCGGGATTTCTCCGCTGCTGATTTTTTGTTTGAATTCAGGTGCCGGAAAATAAAGGGCGTTGAATTTTGCCAGTTCTTCTAATAGATGATTGTCAAAGTCAATGTAAACACTATTTTCCCGAAAGTTCTTTAACTTAATTGTTAACTCACGGACCGCCTGTTCTATTTTAGGGATATTATGCTTCGCCACCTTAACATTACTTATCAGGACATTGAAAAAGGAGACATCTATTCCAATTGCGTGGATGCCCAATTCGTTAGCCTGAACCAAAGTTGTTCCGCTACCGCAGAATGGATCCAGGACGAGGTCGCCCGGCTTAAAATAGACCTCTTGTTTGATTTCGTCAATATGGCTATCAAGAAAATATTCTACCAGTTGAGGGATAAATTTACCCTTGTAAGGGTGCAATCTGTGGACATGTTTTGTCCTTTCAGCTTCCCGGTATTCTTCAAATGAGAGATGCCAATTGATTTTTTCTCCCAGAGCAGTTTTCCACCGGTTTTTTTTATCAAAGGAGTCGTAATATTTTTTTAATTCGTCAATGTCTATTAAGACTAACCCGTTGCGCTCGTATTTAGTGATTTTCCCATACTGAATCAGATAAGAGATATTCGCTGTTGTAACGGTCCGCTGGAGGTAATCCGCTGCCCATTGGGCAGCACCTTTTAGGGTAACAAATTTTGGTCTTCTCTCTGAAAATAGCGGTAAGGCTGTCGGCTTGGTTTTTCTTGTAATAGCCATTTTGATATGACTATATTAAAACACGGACAGGGATTGTCAATTACTGGAAAGGGATAGAACGATTCGAACTATTCGATAGCGCCAATATGTGTTAGGTTTTAAAGCGCAGCATCAGAAACTTGAGAAGGCAATGCAAGAAATTTCCTCTTTTATTTCTAACTCGCTGTTGGTGTTATGGTCGCTACGTTTGGATTTTGTTGGTGTCTCCGGGAGACCACTATGATTTTTCAGCTGATATCTATTAGAGCCATTTTCGGTTTAAATTTTAACGCTGGTGTTTGGTTTTTCCAGGCGGATGAGCGGGGTAAGTTTTTGTTTTTCTGTGCGTTATAAACCTGAGCCCGTACTGGAATGTATTTTCAAAGGGCAGGAGAGGGGGTAATTCCCGGGGTTATCCCGGGGGCGGGGCGGTAGTTGGTCGGGGTTGGGGTTGTTGATGTGAATAACGGCTGGGTGGATAGGTTTGTTGCTGGTGGCAAAGTGGCTTTACTTTTCTGGGCTTTTGGGTGGTGGTAAGGTGGTTCTGTTTCACGGGCAGTGGAGTGGTAACAGGTGGGTTACGCTGGGAAAATGGTCTGGTGAACGCCTTTGTTCTCGTTCTAAATTTACGCCTCTCTAGAAAATTTTATCAGAGACGCTGATAAAGTAGACGCCGGATGCCAGAGGAGTGAGGTCGTTTTCATCGGGCACAAGTTCCATCACCTTGCGACCGTAGAGGTCAATCAGATCTGCCGGACATCGGTAGTTCTCGGCAGCGTCTTTTAATCGGAGTGTTCTTTTGACAATCGTTGTTCTCCGTCGGCTGGGACGGGTGATAGGAGAGACCGGCTCTGCTGCGCCGCTGGCAGGATTGTATTTCAGCGTCAGACATTCGCCGTCAGTGACTGTGGCATGCCCCGCGACAAACAGGGCACCAGAAATAGAAAGAAGATAGACAGAAGTATTATTTGACTTACACAGAAGTTATTACATAATTACATCCGGAGCTAAGATGGTTGCGTCCGGGCGGGTTACGCCTTCAGTTTAAGGCAGACGCAGGACGCAGTTTTTTTACAATCTGCCGGGGGAGTGAATTCAGGAGGCAAAGGTGTGGCGTAGGCATTTTTTTTCGTTTTTCTGCTGTCGGGCAATTTTCTTGCTTGTTATGGTAGCATCGGGTGTTGCCGCAGGTAATGGTTTACGGGGCGGAGGCGATGAGTGGCTGGCGCGGTTTCAGGCATGGCATAAAGAGAATGAATTCCGGGCGCTGGCAAAATCCAACTCGGCAAATCTGGCATGGTTTGAAGCACCGCTTTTGCGGTCTTATCTTTATCTTTTTTCGGCGACCGGTGATACATTCTGGCTGGAGCGATTTGTTTTTCACAGCGATTCAATTTTGCGGATGATGCGGGATGTTCCTGATACCGGTTATTTCTGGCCAGGATATGCTGACGGTTTTTTGGGCTGGGGCACAACAGTTTATGACCCGGCTGGGTTTTATCAGGAGTATCTGGTGCATGATGCGGTAATCTGTTTGCCGCTGGTGCGGTTTGTATTGATGGTTTATCAGGATAAAGGGTTGCAGGCGCGGTTTAAGGAAAGGGCAGATTTTTATCGGAGTGTGGTGGAAAAGGAGGTTGTGGGTAAGTGGTATGCGAGCTGGAATGCCCGGCGGGGCGAGGGGGGCGAGCTGGAGCGGTTCGGGGGCTGGCGATTTGTGCCCTTGAATCAGTTTCTTGCCTTCGGAGAGTTACTTGCGTTGTTAAAGAAGGTGCATAGTTTGCCTGCAGAACAGGGTGTCCGTGGTGTTGTGCCAGTGAGTTTTTATACTGCAGTGCCAGAGTCAATGGCACAAGTTTTCTTTCAGTCGCTGGTTCTGGATTTGCGCAATGACGCCTGGGTCTGGGGACACTGGGCAGGATATGGATTCGGGAAGCGGGTAGAGGATATCTCCCATGCGAATATTGATATAAGTTTCGCCATTGCAATGACAGAGCAGGGGTGTGAGTTTTGTGCTGCAGACCTGGCACGGTTTGCCCGAACCCTGCTGCGGGTGGTTAAGGCAGAGGATAGTAGTGGGGTTTTCCTGTACCGGTTTGTTAATGGTTCTGGACCAAAGGATTCGATTTTGCTTCTGGAGAGCTGGGTAAGGCTGGGCAGGTTTGCGCCTGATGTTTATGGACTGGTCGCAGAGTTGTTGCGTCAGATACCGGTGACACGAATGAATGTAAGTATGGCGGTTACCACCGCGGTGCTGGTTCTGGAGATGAAAAAGAAAGAGGATGAGGAACGAGCGGATGTTGACCGGGCTGAGGGCAGGGTTGCGCAGGATGGGGTTGCGGGTTCCAAAGGAGGGATACTGATTGCCGGGGAAAATGGGGCAAAAGGGGTAACGGTTTTTGATGTCAGCGGGCGGAGGTGCAGGGCGGGAGCAGGTGCTGGGGTTTATTTTCGGTTTGGTAGGCGGGGTTCGGGCAAGGTCGTGGTTTATTGAGCGCCGGAAAGCGGTGTAATTTTTGTTGCTTTGTCCCGAGTGGTTCATATAATTTTTATTGATGGGAACACGTGCCAAAGTCGCGGTGCTTTTTACCAGCCCAGAGCGGGTGCTGGATGATTACCGCCGGTTGATAAAACTGGCAGAGGCGGATAGGTTTCTCAAGCCGGGTGCGACCA
>CAKZPX010000136.1 GCA_937139435.1 uncultured bacterium | reverse complement strand
CTGAAATAATTAGTATAATATTTTAGAAGACAATGAGTTAGTGGTATTATTCGGATTGTGGTGTTTAACTTTTAGAATCTAAGCGAGTTAAAGGATAGTCTAAAAAATGATTATGGAGAAAAAAGGACCGGTAACTGAGCTTCTGGAGCGTGTGGCGGTTTTAGAGCAGTTGACCAGTGCCTTGAAGAACGATTATCTGCGCGCGCTTGCTGATTTTGATAATTTTCGGCGGCGGATGGAAAGAGATATTGAGGAAAAACAGCGGGCGGGAGTGGAAGTTCTGATGAGCGAACTTCTGACGGTTCTGGATAATTTTGAACGGGCACTGAATACCCCGGTAGATACCAATGTTGAGGCAATGAAGCAGGGCGTCAGGTTGATTTATCAGCAGTTATGCAATGTTCTTGAACGGCATGGGATTAAAGGCTACAGCTGTCTAGGTGAGGAGTTTGACCCGAGGCGGGCTGAGGCTATTGGATTTGTTGAGACTAACGAGGTGGGAGATAACAGAGTTATTGAAGAGCTGTGCCGTGGTTATGAGTGTAATGGGAGGGTAATAAGACCGTCCCGGGTAAAGGTAAGTAAGCTAAAGAATAAATCTCAGGAAACAATAGAGGAAAGTGAAATTTCTGGCGAAAAAGAGCAGTCTAAAAGTTAAGGGGAAAAGGTGGACGAAGGAGTAACTATTGTCATATAAAAATCTAAATTTTATGGAGGATTTAAATGAGCAAAGTTATTGGTATTGATTTGGGAACAACATTTTCCTGTGTGGCGGTTATGGAGAGAGGACAACCGGTGGTGATCCCAAATCCGGAAGGCGGACGGACTACACCCTCGGTTGTCGCCATGGGCAAAGAAAGGTTGGTGGGGACACTGGCAAAACGGCAGGCGGTAATTAATCCGCAGTCCACGGTTTATTCTATCAAAAGGTTTATGGGGCGCCGGTATTCTGAAGTGCTGGATGAATTACGAAGGGTTCCTTATCGGGTAGTGGAATCAGCTAACGGTGATGCTTGGGTAGAGGTTGATGGTAAGCGGTATTCGCCACCGGAGATTTCGGCGATGATTCTCTCCTATCTCAAGCGGGCGGCAGAGGCGTATCTGGGTGAAGCGATCACCAAGGCGGTAATTACCGTGCCGGCATATTTTAATGACTCCCAGCGTCAGGCAACCAAGGATGCCGGAAAGATTGCGGGTCTGGATGTTTTGCGGATAATTAACGAGCCGACAGCAGCGGCGCTCGCTTACGGGTTAGACAAGAAGCGCTCGGAGCGGATTGCAGTTTATGACCTGGGTGGGGGGACATTTGATATCTCCATACTGGAAATTGGCGACGGTGTTTTTGAGGTGCGTTCCACCAACGGTGATACTCACCTTGGTGGTGATGATATCGACCAGCGGATTATGGAGTGGATTATTGAGGAGTTCCGGCGCGAGCACGGGATAGACATTGCTCAGGATAAAACTGCGCTGCAAAGAATAAAGGAGGCGGCAGAAAAGGCAAAGTGTGAACTTTCCACATCACTCGAGACAACGATCAGTCTGCCTTTTATCTATGCCGATGAAAAGAAAGGACCGTTGCATATTGAAATGCGGTTAACGAGGGCAAAACTGGAATCACTGGTTGAGGATCTCCTTCAGCGCACTATCGGACCGGTGAAGCAGGCACTGGCGGATGCCAAATTAACTCCGAGAGATATTGATGAAGTGATTCTGGTCGGCGGTCAGACAAGGATGCCCAGGGTTCAACAACTGGTGCGGGATTTCTTTGGCAAGGAGCCGCACAAGGGGATCAATCCGGACGAGGTGGTGGCGATTGGTGCGGCGATCCAGGGTGCGGTTCTATCGGGCGAGGTTAAAGATGTAGTGCTTCTTGATGTAACGCCACTTTCACTCGGGATTGAAACCTATGGCGGTGTAATGACCAAGATTATTGAGCGGAATACGACTATACCAACAAGAAAGAGCCAGATATTCACTACCGTGGAGGACAACCAGACAACGGTCAGCGTGCGGGTGTTACAGGGCGAGCGGGAGATGGCTGCTGATAACCGGCTACTTGGTCAATTTGACCTGGTCGGGATTACCCCGGCACCCCGGGGTGTGCCACAGATTGAGGTTACTTTTGACATTGATGCGGACGGGATACTACATGTTACTGCCAAGGATAAGTTGACCGGCAAGGAACAGGGAATTAAGATAACCGCTTCATCCGGTTTAACCAAAGAAGAGATCGATCGAATGGTAAGCCAGGCGCAGGCTTATGCGGCAGATGACCGTCGGCGACGGGAGCTTGTTGACAGCCGCAATCGTGCCGATACGATTATATATCAAAGCGAGCGGACACTGAAGGATTTAGGTGACCGGATAACTGCGGATGACCGCAAGCAAGTGGAGAGCACAATTACCCGGGTAAAGGAGGCGATGAAAGGAGATGATAAAAAGGCGATTGATAATGCGGCAGACGAATTGCAACGGTTGATCGGGTCAATAGCCGAACGGCTCTACCGTCAGCAGGGCGAAGCACAAACCGGTGGTGAGCAGAAGAGCGATGAGGGGAAAAAAGTTGAGGCAGATTATACGGTAATTGACGAGGAAGAAAAGAAAAGCTAAAAACAGGAGGAGTTTTTAGAAACGATGTTTTTGAAGGAGGTGGAAATAGTATTGCCGCCGTTTTGGGCGGTTTAAATTAGCTGATGCCGAAGACAAAGCGGGACTATTATGAAGTCCTGGGTGTTGCGCGTAACGCAACCGCTGAGGAGATAAAGGCGGCGTATCGGCGACTGGCCAAAGAGTACCACCCGGACCGCAATCCTGATAATCGGACAGAGGCAGAGGAGAAATTTAAAGAGTTATCCGAGGCTTATGAAGTTCTGGCTGACCCGGAAAAAAGGCGGCTTTATGATATGTATGGTCATGAAGGGGTGGCAGGCCAGTTTGGTCCCGGTGGTTTTGACTTCCGCCGCCATTTCACGCACGAAGAAGATTTAGAAGATATATTCGGAGATATCTTTCGTGGTTTTGGAGGCGGAAGCGGAACTTTGTTTGACCTGTTGTTTGGAAGTGAATCTCCTCGCACAACGGTACGCCGAACACGCGGTCGGGACATTGTTGTCCGAATGCGTCTGACCCTAGAGGAGATCGCTAATGGCGTTACCAAGGAGATAAGTTTTTCCCGATATGAAGCGTGTTCAGAATGTGGCGGTGCCGGAGGCACGGGCAGAGTAGCGTGTTCTACCTGCCAGGGACAGGGTAGAGTAAAGAGACAGGCAAGGTCGGTATTCGGGCAGTTCTTCCAGATTGCCAGTTGTCCTGATTGTAGGGGTACCGGAGAAAGATTGCGTAATATCTGTTCTCAGTGTGGTGGCGAGGGAAGGGTACGTCAGAGTCGCAAGTTAAAGGTGCGGATACCTGCTGGTGTTTCTTCAGGAACACCAATTGTCCTGCACAATGAGGGGCACTGGGCACCCGGCGGAAGTGGTGATTTGATAATAGAGATTGAGGAGAAGGACCATCCAATTTTTCTCCGGGATGGTGACAATATAGTTGTTGAGGTTCCCATTTCTATTCCGGTAGCGGTTTTAGGCGGAAGAGTAAAAGTTCCAACTCTGGACGGATTCAAGGAGGTGGAGATTCCTGCTGGTACGGCATCCGGTACGGTGTTTCGTTTGCGCGGGGCAGGGATTAAACGTTTGGAAGGAGGAAGCGGCGACGAGCTGGTAAAAGTGGTGGTGCACATACCACGGCATCTCACCAGAGAGGAACGGGCGCTCTATAAACAATTAATGGAAATGAAATCAGAGTCGGTGCCAGAGCCAAGGAAGCCCGGGGAAGGATAATGGAGCTATTTTACCTTCCCGAGATAACAGATGGGGATAGCGAGATACTTATTACCGGTGCCGAGGCGCAACATATTGTTCGGGTATTGAGGCATAGGGTCGGTGACGAGATTCTGGCGACCGATGGCAAAGGAGTAGAGTTTCGGTTACGGTTGGTGCAGATGAATGGTAAGACAGT